>NZ_JAUBQM010000008.1:75003-119852 GCF_036701245.1 Microcoleus sp. Pol14D4 | reverse complement strand
CATAATATTTTTTTGGAAATATGTGTTATTTTTGACGCTCAGAGGACAACTTCATCATACCATAGTTCAGCAACGCCCTTTATTCATCCAAAAAATCAAGTGCTTGTCGGCAATGGAGGTTTCACAAGCTCACCTGATGAGTCGGGGACTATAGAGATAGGTTATGAAATTGCTTCCGAATATTGGAATCGCGGATTTGCAACTGAGGTGGCACAGGGAATGATCGATTATGCTTTCGGTCACGAGGAGGTGAAAGCAGTCATCGCTCACACTTTAGCTGAAAAAAATGCCTCGAATAGCGTGTTGCAAAAAGTGGGAATGAAGTTCATTGCAGAGGTTGACGATCCTGAAGAAGGCAAGATATGGCGATGGCAAATAAGCAGGGATGAATATCATCCGACTTGAACTGTAACGCCGTTTCGCTGTTTAAGCCATTGGTTTTGGCGGTAATTTGAAGGTTCTCGGTTGGAGCATTAAATCTGGCAGATTGAATAAAAGCTATAATCTAGTCACTACCTAAAACCCGAAGCTCGGAGCCTACAATGGTTTCAATTCTCAGCAAACCCTCCTCGTTAATCCATGAGATTTGCATTGAAAAAGTCGATCGGTGGAAGTTGTTCAAATTTAGTGAATCGCTCCAACAGCGCATGGAACAATTGTTAGAGAAGAAAAAGGCAGATCAACTAATGGCAGAAGAGATAGCGGAACTCGACGCCATTGGGGAATTAGATCGCATCTTTACCCACATCAATGCAATGATGGTGGCTCAAGATGTCAATCAGTGAGCCGACGAGACAGACGGTTCGAGAAAGAGCGAGCTATTTATGTGAATACTGTCATTCCCCAGAACTTCTAAAGTAGAATTTTGAAGTTCCGGTACGATATACTTAACTTAGAAACATAACTTTGGCGAAAGTGCGGTATGATCTATCAATGAGAGTGTTATTCTACCGCACTTATGGTATAATTAATAGTTATATGGCAAGTTCATACTTTAATCGTAAGAAGTCAAATGTCATACTCATCTCTCGCAAACGTGGTATTTGCGGTCGGACGAAGCGGAGCAAATGGGGTATCGCTGCTTGGTACAGCAACTCTACTAAATAGTCCCGGAAAGTTTGTTACGGCTGCCCATGTTACTAATAAAGATGAGCAGAATCTAGTCGTGGTTGTAAAACCTTATAATTCGAGCATCAATGACTATCAAGATACTTCTGATTCTCAAGTTCAGATGATTCCGGTTCGCATTGAAGCTATTGACCCTTTCACAGATTTGTGTATTTTGTCTGCTGATATTGATGCGTTCTCTAATATATCGATAGGTAGCACAGATATTCTCAATTTTGGCAGTGTTGTTGATATTTTTGGTTATCCTCACGCAGATCATGGAAGATTGGTACTCACTCATCAACGAACTGAGATCGGCGCAAAAATCTTAATTAAAAATGGAATAGTCAAAACCAAGCAAGTCGTACTGAACACTCAGGCTCGCCCCGGTCAATCTGGAAGCCCTATATTCTGTGCATACACTACATTCATGGTTGCTATCCTCATTGGGTCATATGCTCCAGGTGGTGGAGGTGGTATTTCATTGGCTGGAGTAGATCCGCATACCCTCCATCAGACTACTCATGCGGTCTCTGTTGAGTACGTTAGGGAAATGTTGTAGATATGGAAAATAAATTAGAACATTTATTTCAGGTTGATAATGAAGAGTGGCTCGCAACGCTGCCTAGATACCAACAAATAAGGATCAAGCAGCTAGTGGATTCCACTAACTCTTACGAAGAGGCAGCAAAACAGTGGCTGAATGCAATGCCAGAGAACACATTCCCATTTGGAGCCGAACAAGCGAGAAATCTATTTATTGAAAAAGTCCGGGATGAAATGGAAAAATTCTTAAGCGGCGATGAAAAATACGCTGATGAACACAAACAGCTATTTTCTTCGTCACAGGTACTACAAAAAACTCTTGTGAGTTCTGTTTCAGCAGCAATCGCCCCAGTAATAGGTACAGCAGCAGCCTACATCATGCCTGTTGTTGTTCTTGTATTCATGACAATGAGTAAGATGGCGGAGCCACCCCTTGTTATTGCAGCACAGAGTAGCAATGCAGTGTTATTTTCTGAAGCTGACTCGGCATCTGTGCAGGAGACACTGTATCTTCTATCAGTGCCAGGGATGCGGGAATCGATTCGGGAAGGACTGGCAACGCCGATCGAGGATTGCGCTAAGGAGTTGGAGTGGTGAATTGGAATCTGGTATATACCAAACAGGCACAGAAAGATGCCAAAAAGCTCGCTTCTAGCAATTTACGAGACAAAGCGCAAGAGTTACTCGACATCATTCAAACCAATCCGTTTCAGAATCCGCCACCCTATGAGAAATTGGTGGGAGATTTGGAAGGTGCATATTCACGGCGAATCAACATTCAGCATCGTCTGGTGTACGAGGTGATTGAGTCCGAGAACACGGTAAAAATTTTGCGGATGTGGACGCATTATGAGTAGTGTTTCTAACAGGTTAACTAATACAGGGGTAGAGCGATCGCTCTTTGGAGTGGTGAGGAGATCCCACTATACGTGCAATAATCAGCCATATTATCTGGTACGCGATCGCCTGAACCTATGGATGCGCTAATCGGCAAAACTTTACAGGGTGGAAAGTACACCCTCGAACAAGAATTGGGCCGCGGCGGCTTTGGAATAACTTTCAGGGCAAATCACCGCTATTTAGGACAGCCTGTAGTCATTAAAACCCTCAACGAATCTCTGCGGCAGCAACCTAATTTTGCTGAGTTCGATCGCAAATTTCAAGACGAAGCGAGGCGGTTGGCTTCCTGCGTTCATCCGAATATTGTCCGCGTCAGCGATTTCTTTGTGGAAGACGGGCAGCCTTACATGGTGATGGACTACATAGCCGGTCAGAATTTGGGCGATGTAGTCGGTTCAAATAATCCGCTACCAGAAAATCTCGCAATTCTCTACATAACTCAAATAGGGGCTGCTTTAAAAGTAGTTCATCAAAAGGGTTTGCTGCACCGAGATGTCAAGCCGCAAAACATTCTTTTGCGCCAAGGTACTCAGGAAGTCGTGCTGATTGATTTTGGCATTGCCCGCGAGTTTACTCCTGGTGCAACCCAAAGTCACACTAATATGGTGTCCGACGGCTACGCACCGCCAGAACAGTATTTTGCCCAAGGAAAATATACGCCCGCCACAGATGTTTACGGTATGGCGGCGACGCTTTATACTCTGCTGACAGCACAGGTGCCGGTGGCTGCAATTTTGCGTACCAGCCAGCCGATGCCTTCGCCCCGCGACTTGCAGCCTCAGCTAAGTGCGGCTGTCAGCTCTGCAGTGATGCGGGGGATGACGGTAGAAGCTCAAAATCGCCCTGCTACTGTGGATGAGTGGCTGTCGCTGCTGCACGGGCAGCCTCTTGGTGCAGCGTCGCCGAGCACCGGGCCGACGGTGGCGGTGATTCCGGGACACGGGCCTCAGTCGCCTGCGGGTTCCAGAACAGCGCCTGCTGTGGTGCCTTCAGGGAACAACAACCGCAAGGTTTGGTGGATTTTGGGGTTCGTGGCGATCGCACTTATTGTTGCAGGTTTTGTCGGTATTGCTAGGGTTTTCCTCAACCGGCCGTCTTCGGAACCCGCACCTGTGGCCCAGGACGATCGCACTTCGGCCCCTGCCGATCCAGACGCGCGCTCAAGTCCCGCACCAATTCCCGTGCCGACACCAACGCCAGCCCCGACTCGCAGAGAAACTCCGCCGCCGGCTGCTGAAACACCAGCGCCGGCTGTTGAAACACCAGCGCCGGCTGTTGAAACACCAGCGCCGGCTGCTGAAACTCCAACACCAGCCCCAGCGCCAACACCAGCGCCTTCTCCGGAGGCTGCCGAACCCACACCAACGGAAAAACTTGTTGACAAAGAGTTGCCGCCAGATCGATCGCCCGCACCCAGCGAACAACCGGGAACCAGTTATCAGAAGACTCCCACAATCCCTGGGTATGCCGTTGGTACGGCGGAAAGTCAGATTTTATCCGAATTGGGAGAACCGACTGACTCTCAAGCGCGGGGCTATTGGCCGAATACTCGCACCGCACTTTACGAAATATTGCCCAACCGGATTACTCTCGGCTACATTTACGATCGCGATTCGGGCCAGCTAGTACAAACAGAGGGTTCTTTTGCCCCGTCGGTGGACGATTTGGTAGTGCGAACCGCGTTAAACGGGATGGTGGGCGGCGCCAGCCGAGAGATTTTGCAAGGCTTGGGCGACGTGCAGCAGCGCCGGAGTAATCGGTTTACGTTTAGGAAGGGTTCGCTCGAAGGGACGATCGAACGCAATGAGCGCGATCGGATTTACATCGGCGTCTGGGACGACAACTTGCATAATTAGGAATTACGCACGGGTGGTCAGAAACCGGGTTTTTGCTCCAAGACTTCGTTAAAGCCGACAAAAACCGCAAAAAACCCGGTTTCTTTAATCCCCAATCGAAAATCCAAAATCTAAAATCGCTTGACTTGACGCCACACGAAATATTGTCTATGATAAAAGAACACACGAGGGGCTGTAATGGTTTCGACAGGGTGGCGAAAGCTGCTCCGTGATGCAGGTCGAGAGGGAGTCTACTCTCGTTAATATCGGCTCAAAAAAAATAGTAAATGCGAACAACATCGTTCCTTTCGCTCGCAAAGCCGTAGCTGTAGCCTAAAAACTTCTTGAGCTCGGTTTAGAGTGTATGCCACCTCACTCCGTTAAAGGTAGCATAACAACCCCCAACGGATGCCCTAGCTAAACGTTTCTAGTCGGCTAGCTAGGAAAGCAATCACTAGAAAATCCCCCCATTTGGGATAAAGATGGTTCCCGCCCCGAGGATTAGAGGGGATAAACCTGTGAACGATCGGAAGGTAAATACCCGCTTTGGACGGCAGTTCGATTCTGCCCAGTTCCATAAAAAAAGTGACGTAAAATCAATGGTTTAAGCCGTTTGAAAGCCACTTTACAGCATTAAAAGGGCCAAGAGTTAACTCTTGGCCCTTTTGTTTGGCATTCAATCTAAAACCTAAAACCTAAAATCTAAAATCTAAAATCGCTCGGATCGAGCCACTAAGTAAAAATACATAAATTACCCACCCATTAGCTACGCTGCGGACTCATATAATTAGAACTTCACCCTGTCTGTGCGTTCTTGGAGCCTGTCGGGCGATATACTATTAGGCGGTAAAGCATTAAAAATCTTTACAAAGACCCCGATTTCTAAGCCTACTCCTACAAAGGACGGGTGAAAAATTATATGCTGATCGCTCAAAAGCTGGACAAATGAACCCAGGAATTGACTTACAAGGAAGTTTCGTAGAAGCCCTGATGAATTTGGGCTTACCGGCGGACATCGCCCAAGTGCTTTGGCTACCGCTGCCAATGTTGCTGATGATTGTCGCTGCCGTTTTCGGGGTACTAACTAGCGTCTGGCTGGAACGGAAAATTTCCGCCGCCGCTCAACAGCGGGTAGGCCCGGAATTCATCGGCCCTCTGGGAGTTTTAGCGCCCGTTGCTGACGGTCTGAAGTTGGTATTCAAAGAAGACATTGTACCGGCGAAAGCTGACGCGCTACTATTTACCCTAGGCCCGGTAATTGTGGTGATTCCAGTTTTTCTCTCCTACTTAATCGTGCCCTTCGGAGAGCATATGCTGATCGCCGATATGGGGACAGCGATATTTCTGTGGATTGCCCTGTCTAGCATTCAGCCGATCGGCTTGCTGATGTCCGGCTATGCTTCAAACAACAAATACGCCCTCCTCGGCGGACTCAGAGCCGCGGCTCAATCCCTCAGCTACGAAATTCCCCTAGCTTTGGCAGTATTGGCAGTCGTGATGATGTCCAATAGCCTCAGTACGATCGACATCGTACACCAGCAAGCCGGCTACGGCATTGTCGGCTGGAATATCTGGCGCCAACCCGCAGGTTTCCTGATTTTCTGGATTGCAGCACTAGCAGAATGCGAACGCTTGCCCTTTGACCTCCCGGAAGCAGAAGAAGAATTGGTAGCAGGATATCAGACTGAGTACACAGGCATGAAATTTGCTTTGTACTATATCGCTTCCTACGTTAACCTCGTCCTTTCTTGCCTGCTAGTAGCAGTTTTGTACCTCGGCGGCTGGGAATCCCCGATTCCTGTAGAAGTGCTGACAAATGCCCTGGGATTGAGCGAAACGACTCCTTGGTTGCAGGTAATTACCGGCTTGCTGGGCATTACAATGACCATGCTGAAAGCCTACTTTTTCCTGTTTCTGGCAGTTCTGCTCCGGTGGACTCTGCCGCGAGTGCGGATCGACCAATTGCTAAATTTGGGATGGAAGTTTTTACTTCCCGTTGCTCTAGTTAATTTGCTATTGACCGCAGCTTTGAAACTTGCCTTTCCCTTTGCTTTTGGCGGTTAATTAATAATAGGTAAATGGCAACAGCTAAAAAAAAATAGCTGTTAACCAATTACCTATTATCAATTAGCAATTACCAAAAACTCAAGTACAGAGAGAGAACACCATGCTAAAATTCCTCAATCAAGTAGGCGAATACGCCAAAGAGACTCTTCAAGCTGCTAAGTATATCGGTCAAGGGCTATCTGTTACTTTTGACCACATGAGACGCCGGCCGATTACGGTGCAGTATCCTTACGAGAAACTAATTCCTTCGGAACGTTTCCGGGGTCGAATTCACTTTGAATTTGACAAGTGCATCTCCTGCGAAGTATGTGTTCGGGTGTGTCCGATCAACTTACCTGTAGTGGATTGGGAATTTAACAAAGAAACTAAGAAGAAGCAACTCAAGCACTACAGTATCGATTTCGGAGTGTGTATCTTCTGCGGCAACTGCGTAGAATATTGTCCGACTAATTGTTTGTCGATGACAGAAGAGTATGAGTTGGCCACCTACGAACGTCACGAATTGAATTTTGACAACGTGGCCCTCGGACGTTTACCCTACAAGGTTACAGACGATCCGATGGTGACACCGATGCGGGAATTCGCTTATTTGCCGAAAGGTGCGATCGACCCTCATGAAGTTTCCTACACCGATCGCCGCGCCGGTCTGCGTCCAGAGGAAATTATCGAAAAGTAGGTAAGGGGGCATGGGGCATGGGGCATGGGGCATGAGGCATAGTTAGTAGTTAGTGGTTAATGGTTAATGATTACTTGTTAGTAGTTTTTCTAATAACAAATAACAAATTTCCCATGCCCAATGCCCAATGCCCAATGCCCAATGCCCAATGCCCAATGCCCAATGCCCAATGCCCAATTAACAGAGGATAAAAAATTGTGAATCTAGCTGAAGGGGTTCAAATTGTTTCATTTGGCATACTGTCGGTAATGATGATTGCAGGAGCACTAGGAGTAGTGCTGTTCTCAAATATCGTTTACTCAGCATTTTTGCTGTGCGGCGTATTTACCAGCATCGCCGGCTTGTACCTGTTGCTGAATGCCGACTTTGTAGCAGCAGCGCAGGTATTGATTTATGTTGGTGCTGTTAACGTCTTGATTTTGTTTGCGATTATGTTGGTGAACAAGCGAGAAGATTTCCGCACAATTCCCAACGCTTGGGTGCGTCAAGTAGCAACAGCAGTAGTTTGCGTAGGCTTGTTTGCGCTTTTGGGTACGATGGTGGTGTCTACTCCTTGGGCTATTGTCGCGACGACAGGAGCACCTGCCGAAAGTTCGATCGTCACTATCGCCAAACATTTCTTCACCGACTTTTTGCTGCCTTTCGAGTTAGCATCAGTGTTTTTGTTGATGGCAATGGTGGGAGCAATTGTGTTGGCGCGCCGCGATTTTTTCCCGGATGAACTGTCAAAAAAGCTATCCGAAACACCTGCTTTGAGTTTGCCGGAAAGACCTCGCGAATTAGTTTCTGCCGGAGATGTGTCTTCGCCAGAATCTAAGT
Source organism: Microcoleus sp. Pol14D4 (assembly GCF_036701245.1). Taxonomy (NCBI): domain Bacteria; kingdom Bacillati; phylum Cyanobacteriota; class Cyanophyceae; order Oscillatoriales; family Microcoleaceae; genus Microcoleus; species Microcoleus sp. Pol14D4. The sequence goes on along the minus strand of NZ_JAUBQM010000008.1, from coordinate 111,902 downwards.
AATATTATGGTGCGCTAAGCGCACCATAGTGTTAGTTTTGTAGTAACTTTAGATTGAGACAAAATCGCAAAATTTATGCAACTGCAACTCCAGTATTTCCTGTTATTAGCCGCCGCACTTTTCTGTATTGGTATTTACGGTTTGATTACCAGCAGAAATGCAGTGCGCGTGTTGATGTCGATCGAGTTGATGCTGAATGCTGTCAATCTCAATTTGATGGGTTTCTCCAATTATCTTGACCCTGTACAAATTAAGGGCCAAGTATTTACCGTGTTTGTAGTTACGGTAGCGGCGGCTGAAGCTGCCGTAGGTTTGGCAATTGTTTTGGCGATTTATCGCAACCGCAATACCGTAGACATGGAAGAATTTAACTTGCTGAAGTGGTAATTAATCAATAGTCATCAGTCATCAGTCATCAGTCATTAGCCACAAACTAATGCAGATTAAAGACTGATGACTAAGGACTAAGAACTAATGACTAATGGCTTCTAGTAATTTCTAGAGTAATTCTACCCCCGAAATCAGGGATGGGGGCAGCAGGTTTCGAGAGTTGTAGTTTAACTTTTTCGACTAACGGTAGTTCTAAAAGCGCTTGAGCAATAGTATCTGCTAGGCGTTCGATTAATAAAAACTTCGAGTCTTTGACTAGCTTTTGAATCAGAGTAATGGCGCTGCGGTAATCAAGAGTATGTTGAATATCATCACTTTTTCCAGCTTGCGATAAATCCAGCCATAGAGTAACATCCACTTCAAACCACTGCCCCAAAACTTGCTCTTCCGGCAGATAGCCCGTATATCCGTAACAGCGAATTCCTGTAAGTTGAATAGAATCCATTTTGCAATAAACTAAAAGTGCGTTGTCTATACCACTTTGTATTAAACCAGATAAAGTTCTCTTTCTCTTCCCTCTCTTTTTTTGCCCTTTTCCTTCTTCCTCTGCGTTCTTTGCGCCCTCTGCGGTTCAATCACGCTTATTCTATATTAGATTTTATAACTCTCCTCCTTTCTCCAACTTGTCGAGTAAATCCTCAGCAACTTCATACCATTTCCGCCTAATTTCAGCATCTTCTGGCTTTTCTGTCAAGCTGCGACCTTGTAATTCTGGATATTTATTGTAATATAATTCATCCACTTTTTGATAGAATATATCTTGATTGATGTTGAGATTTTTGCGTCGTTTACCAATCTTTTCTTGACGAATTATTTCGGCTTCCTCTAAGGACGTATCGGGAGGTTGCTGGCGCGAAGAAAATTTAGGTAACTCCGGCAGCTTGGGCAACGTGAAACCAGATTTGACTACACTAAAAGCTAACATTCCCGGCAATAAAACCACGCTTAAACTCCCTAGGGTTTTCCAAGGTATTAACTGGAAAATGTTGTTGTTTTTAACAATTTGAGGGTTTGGGTTAACAGGAGTATGATTGCTGGTAGCAGTTTGAGTGGCGTTTTTGAAAGGGCGGCCGACAAAGTTCATTGTCACCATTTGGGAAATTATACTGCCAATGTGAGATAGTTTTGGATCTTTGAGTGCTTCGCGGACTTCTTTTGCGGATTGGTAGCGATCGCCCGGTTGTTCTGCTAACATCTTATCCAACACAGTACCGAGATTTTGACTGACGGTGACGTGCGATCGCCAATCCCAAGTTTTATTATTAATATTGTACAATTTTTGAGGTTTTTTGCCGCTTAGCAGTACCAAAGCAGTGACGGCTAAAGCATACAAATCGCTAGCAGCAGAAACTTTCCCCAGTCGCATTTGTTCGGCCGGCGAATAACCCTGTTTGCCGATCGCCGTATCCGATTGTCCGTTAAACTGAAGTACGGCATTGGCTGCGATTTGTTTGACTGAACCGAAATCAATTAAAAAGGGTAGTTTGTCAGCATCATGCTGAATAATATTATCCGGGGAAATATCGCGGTGAATTAAATTTTTTGAGTGGATGTATTCTAAAACTGGTAAAATCTGAAATAGTAGTTGAGTAACTTCAGCTTCGCTAAAATTTTTACCTTGTTGCTGACGCGATATTAATATTTCTTCGTAGGTTTGACCTTTGATATAATCTTGCACTAAAAATAAAGATGGATTCCCGCCCAAATCGGTTCGCAGGAGTTCTCGAAAGCGGGGAATTTGCGGGTGTTGGAGGTGGTAAAGCATACTCGCTTCGCGATCGAACAATTCGGCAGCCTTCGGGCTGTGAACCACCGGAGAAAACTCTTTGAGCACGCAATGTTCGTTGTAGCGGTTGATATCTTCGGCGAGGTAAGTGCGGCCGAAGCCACCGCGGCCTAATTCGCGGAGGATGCGGTAGCGTTTTTCGAGAGTCGAACCAGGGATGAGGAGGGAGGAGTTAGACATAAACCACGGCAAATTGTTCGATTTGGGGAGTCGCCGAGCACAGTATAGCTTATTGTAGCTAAGTTTGTTTGAATGCGAGGGCGATCGCTTTTTTTTTGGATGGATGAAGGAGAAGAGACACTTTGGTTAAGATTCAGTATTTACAGGCTTTTTTATTGTCGGGTTTGATCGGCTATCGAGGATTTACAAATCCCGATGAGTAAACCCCTTCGCATCCTTCCCTACATAACTAGCCGCAATATGGCCATCTCCAACAACTCGATACTTATAGGTAATCAACCCCTCTAAACCAACAGGTCCGCGAGGTGGCATTTGCTGCGTGCTAATCCCCACTTCTGCACCGAAACCGTAGCGGAAACCGTCGGCAAATCGAGTCGAACAATTGTGATAAACTCCGGCCGCATCGACTCCATTTAAAAATGTTTCGGCGACTTCGCTGTCTTCGGTAACAATGACATCTGTATGTCGGGAACCGTATGTATTGATATGGTTAATTGCCTCTTCCACGGAATCTACTATTTTGATTGACAAAATTAAATCGCTGTATTCTGTAGACCAATCCGCTTCATTTGCTTCGGCAATATTTTCTAGGATGGCGCGAGTTTTTTCGTCTCCCCGCAATTCTACTTTTTTCTGCTGCAAAGCTTCGGCAACTGCGGGCAGGAATTTGGGGGCGATCGCACTGTGAACTAACAAGGTTTCAATAGCATTGCAGGCGGCTGGATACTGAGTTTTTGCATCGACAGAAATCTCTACTGCTTTCTGAATATCCGCCGCTTTGTCTGCGTACAAATGACAAATTCCGTCGGCGTGTCCCAAGACTGGAATTCGGGTATTTTCCTGCACGAACCGCACGAAGGAATTAGAACCTCTGGGAATAATCAAATCTACATATTCATCCATTTTGAGCAGTTCGATTGTTTCTTCCCGCGTGGTGAGCAACTGCACAACTTCGGGATTGACGGCAGTTTCTGCTAATGCTTGATGTATCACTTTTGTCAAGATTTCGCAGGAACGGACTGCTTCTTTCCCGCCTTTGAGAATGACGCCGTTTCCTGATTTGATTGCTAAGGATACTATCTGAATTAAAGCTTCTGGGCGCGCTTCAAAAATAATGCCTAAAACGCCCAAAGGACAGGTGACGCGCTTCAGAATTAATCCTGTATCCAATTCACGGTGGATTTGCACGACACCGATCGGGTCAGGGAGTTTGGCAACGTCGCGCACGCCTGCGATCGCACTTTTCAACTTGCTCTCATCCAACTTTAGGCGATCGTACAGCGGTTTCGCAATTCCATCAACCTCAGCCGCCTTGCAGTCAGCAGCATTCGCCGCCACAATATCCGGCGCAGCAGCTTCTAAAGCTTTAGCTATAGCCTCTATAGCGTGATTTTTGGCATCAGCGGACAAAACTGCCAATTTTCTAGCAGATACGCGCGTTTTTTGGGCAATTTCAATAATAGACATGGCAGTAACTTTTAAATAGTTTTGATTGTTGGGTTTTGAATTTTGAGTTGTGAATTGAATCCGCACAAATAAATTTCGGGGCGGTTTTCAGTCTTAACAATTCTAGAGGAAATTCTATATTTTTGTTGAGACCCCTGACAGCAATCCGCATTAACAGGTTAAAACAGTGAAGTATAGATAAAATCCCATGGTCATTTCCATTTGTCAATAACCTTTGGAGAGTATTATGTCATCTCACGCCCCTTTACGCAAGGCAGGGCGAGCCGCCAAAGCCGGCGTTAAACTGATACAGAAAACTGGCGGAAATCTCGTTTTAGCTTCTGGCGTCACCATCAGCCTGCTGTTTGGTATGGTGTTAGCGCTATCTTTAGCCTCTGTTTTGATTCTCAACAGTCCCGATCCAGTAGCCGGATTGGCGATCGCACTTCCCATAACTCTGATTTTTAACATCGCTGCTTTTTTCCTATCGCCTTACTTGATGGACTTAAGCCAAAATTGGCTCTACAATACCCGCTGGGTTTCCCTAGCAGAAATTGAAAGCCTAAGTCCCGAAACAGCGAAAGTTATTAAGAAGGTTTGCAAGCAGAAAAAACTCCAGCAGCCTCGTTTAGGAATTATCGACGATCAAAACCCTACTGCTTTTACTTACGGTTCATTTCCCAATAGCGCTCGCTTAGTGGTCAGTCAAGGTCTTTTTACCTATTTAGACGACGAAGAAATTGCCACTGTTTACGCCCACGAACTCGGTCACATCGTCCACTGGGACTTTGCAGTAATGACTTTAGCCTCGACTTTGGTGCAGATTACTTATTTAATTTACACAACAGCTCAAAGAATGGGTCGAAGTGGTGGCGAAAAAGCTAAAGATGCGGCCGGTACTGTAGCTGCTGTTGCTTATTTATTTTACATCGCCGGCACTTATTTATTACTGTATTTGTCGCGGACGCGAGAATATTTTGCCGACCATTTTGCAGCCGAAACAACCGGAAATCCCAACGCTTTGTCTCGCGCTTTGGTAAAAATTGCTTACGGTATTCTGGAAGAAGGACAAAGAGCAACCGAACCCAGCCGCTTATTAGAAGGAACTCGCGCTTTAGGCATTTACGATGCCAAAGCTGCCACATCTACCGGCACTGCTTACAGGATTACTTCGGAACCGGAAAAAATTGGGCGAGTATTTTTGTGGGATATGTTTAATCCCTGGGGTTGGTGGATGGAGTTGAACTCTACTCACCCGCTGACTGGTAAACGAGTTCGCGCTTTGAGCACTTATGCCGAACAATTAGGCTTGGATATTGAGTTTGACATGGGCCGGATTGTCGGCGAAGGCAACGATTTGAGCAAGCGGAGATTGTACGGCAATTTTGTGTTCGATTTACTGCTGTACAGTGCAGAAACTCTGGGGTTAGCTGTGGGTTTTGCGATCGGCATTTCCCTGTATGCTGTAAACCCGATGATGATGGTTGCTTGTCCTTTAATCGGTTTGGGTGCGGGAATTTTGCTCAAGACTTTGGTGATGTTCCCCAATTACCAACAAGCAGAACATTTGGATATTTTAACCTTAATGTCTGACCCTTATGCAAGTCCTTTGCGGGGTCAACCGTCGCAACTGCAAGGCGAATTAATTGGTCGCGGCGATGCGGGTTATACCTTTGGTTCTGATTTGAAACTGCAAGATAGAACGGGCATGATTTATCTGCGCTATGCTTCTCGTTTTGGGCCAATTGGTAATTTTCTGTTTGGCATGAAACGGGTTGAAAGTTTGATTGGAATGGATGTTAGCGCTTTGGGTTGGTTCCGCCGGGGTGTTGCACCTTGGATGGATTTGATTCAGCTTGAAAGCGATAGCGGTACGACGGTTAAGAGTTATCACCGCTTCTGGTCTTTTGTGATGGGTATAGGGGCGATCGTTCTTGGTATTGCAGTGCTATTTGTTTCATTTCCAGCTTGAAATTTGAACGCAATAAAGTCCTTACTACCAACAGGTTCATAGTAAAGACTTTATTCGCCTTAAATCAGGGTTAAGGAGGACAGCATTTGCGCCAACATAAGCAGTTGAGAGATTAACCTCTTCCTGATTAGAATCCCTGAGTGTTAAACTAGGAGCTTAACCGATGACTGAGGATTGTTAGGTAGTTTAGCTGATTTGAATTCCGGTGTGGAGGACAATTGCTTCAGATCGATGAAGACCGAAAATTGGCTGGTATCCAACAACCCCGAATTCGGCTGTTTTTTCTTCTGCAATTGTTGGCCTATAGCACAAATTTTGCACATGATTTTAGCTCTTTTTGAGGATATAATAGTCGTTCTGAAAATCATGGGCGAGTTGCTTGATTTCAACGCTGCTAAACCCAGCTTCACTCAAAAGTTTCAGGGCTTTTTCTTGACCCCACATCGCTCCCAGTCCCATACCACCGTAGGCTAAAGAAACTGTCATACAGTGCATACAAGAAATGGTGTATAGTAACGGTGCAATCGGATGTTCCATGTTGCCGCCTACATCCGTTGTGGCGCGGATATCTTGCATCAAGTAAACACCATCGGGACGCAGAGCTTTGTAGATGTTTTGGAGTACAATATCGGGTCTGGCTTGATCGTGAATTGCATCAAATGTGGTGATCCAATGGTAGCGATCGCACTCATCCAATGTGGCGGCATCCTTCACCTCAAACTGGATATTATTCAACTTCCGCAATTGCGCTTCGGTGTTGGCAGTGGCGATGGCTTCTCCCGAAAAATCGTAGCCTGTGAATCGGCTATTCGGAAAGGCTTCAGCCAGCTTGTTGAGTGCTCGCCCGCTACCGCAGCCGACATCTAGGACCTCAATACCGTTTTCCAACGCTTCGGTAAGCGCGGGAATTAGCGGCAGAATGCGGTCAAATAGAGCAGGTAACACGGTTTGACCGCTATCTTCTGCCATCACCGCATGAAAACGTTTGAACTCTGAGTAGGGTACACCGCCGCCTTTGTAGAAACAATCGATAATCCGATCTTCCACCGATGCTAACACCGGAATGAATTGAGCAAAGGGGGCAATGTTGTCAGAAGCCGCAGCCCGTGTCAGGAATGCTGCATATTCTGTCGGCAAAGTGTAGGTTTTGTCGATCGAATTATAATCCACTAAGCGACCCGTTACCATTGCACCGAGCCATTCCCTCACGTAGCGTTCGTTCAATCCGGCAGCATCGGCAATTTGTTGACTGGTAGAGGGCGGCAATTCTGCCATTGTGTCAAACAGTTCGGTGCGATGCCCGATCGAAATCATGACGGAGAGTGCGCCACTGTTGAGAATGTCCAGCATCCGTCCGGCGAATGCTTCTGCTTTGGTTTGATCGAATGTTTGTGTCATCATAATTTAAGCGTGATGGTATTCAAAAGTTTCTATTTGGAAGATTGGATGTTGCCAGGGCTACGATCGTCAGATTCCTGCCCGTCAATTCAACATTTCACCTATCTGTTCTTGCACCCAAATTTCAAACAATTCGCGGAGCAAACGCTGACGCATCGCTAAATCGAACTGAGCCGGAATCAATGTTTCTAATCTGACGATCGCCAGCCATCCTTCTACAGGGATAGGATGCCAAAGCTGACCGGGACGGCTTATCGCCAACAGATGCGCCAAGTTCGGGTGGATTGTGCCGAGTTCTGCCGGGCCAACGATTCCATTGACTTGAGCTTCTGGGCCTTGGGAATACTCGCGCGCCAGTTCGGCAAAGGATTGCTCTTTTTCTTGAATCCGAAAATACAGTTCGCGCGCAATTTCTGCGTCTTTAACCCGAATCAAAGAATAGATGACTCGATCTAGCGATCGCTTGCGTTGCAGAAAATAGGACTCTAGTTTGTGATGCCAATTTTGGTGTTTGAATTTCTCAATTTTGAGCAGCCTTGGAATGAAAACAGTCTCTAAAAATTCCCGACTCATCCCGTGCTGTTTTAGCCAAATTTGTTGTGTGGTTTCGTCGGTCAGTTGATTTTGTTCGTAGAACTGCTGGCGGACATTTATGATTTCTTCAGCAGTGCAATCGATGGGGGCGATCGCTTCATCAATGATGCTCTCGCGGTATAATTGGGGCAGCATTTGGTAGCTGGCAAGTCGAGGAACTATCTCTTCCCCAGAGATGGTGCGATTGCGGATTTGTAATAAAACTGCGGTCATAGCTGTCTGGCTTCAATTAAAGCCATTTGAACGAACAATTGATAGGTAAGGTGCACATTGTGCACCCTACAGATAGAGTTTTTACATCCAGGACTTTCTAGTTGGGAATCGGAGTCAACGTAACAGAGTAATTAGTGTTACCTGTGAATTGAGAGGCTTGAAGATAGTAGTTAGTTGCAGGAGCCAAGTTTTGAACAAATCCTTCGGAAATAGTGCCTCGCTTAACCACACTTCCAATTACCTCACCTGCATCGACGGCGCGATTGTTGTTTTTGTCTTGAATCAATCGGAGATCGGCATCAGCGCTGAGATTATTGAGACCAAAGTGATAAAATCCCTGGGTATTGACAGCGAGATGGATAGTATCGGTGGTGTCGGTGTTACCCACAGAACCTTGATGAGTTCTTGGTTTGTCGTTGGAAAAGACGGCACCGAAATCATCTTCTACTGCGAGGACTTTGCTGGGTGTACCGGCCGCGTCAGCCGATACTCTCAAATTGTAGGGAGTATCGTTGAACGCACGGTTCCGATTGACTTGCACCACGTAATTGCCTGCATCAACGTCAGCAACTGCTGAGGACAAGTTGATTACTTCATCCAAACGCAATCGATCGGAAATAGCAATTTGCTTATCGTTACCATCAACTAAGCCATTGCCATTGAAATCGCGAAATAGTTGAACATTCAGATCGTCGGTCATACCAACCAGCCCAAGGTTGATATTTTTATCGCTATCCAGACGGAAACTGTAGGTGTCTTTGCTGTTGAGATTACTGATAGTGCGGCGCGGAACTACTACGGCACTATTAGATGGCAAGGTACCAAGGTCAAATTCAGCCATTTTATTTCTCCTTAAAGTGTAAAGGGATGAGTTAATTTGCTGGTTGTTTTATTAACTTGATATCAATCTAACGAGGCGATCGTTCCGAAACCGTTCCGAAAGCGTTCTCGAAGCGTTCCCAAAGCATCCAAGCGCGATCGTCCGCGCGAATTCAAGGTTTGAGAACTTCGGCACACCAAACGCAATCGAAGGGAATTCCAGCTTTACCGTGGGCTTCTTGAATCACTTCGGCATCGGGCGCGTTCAGTTCGCACACCACGCGAGTTTTATCCAGCGACGCAGAGGAACGCACCCATTCAATACCCCGTTCCTCATAGCACGCTAAAATTAATCGATTGGCTTCGTTCCACTCTTCATCGGTAAAGCCATTCGGATAGCTTCCCTCCCACACCTTAAGGATTGGTTCGTTCCATACAGGGGGCACACCTTCAGGTTCAATAACTTGGGCTGTCCAAACCTTGCTAAATCCAACATCGGCTTGGCGATAAGCTTGTCGCACAGACTCTGCATCTGGTGCCTCAAAGGTGCAAATCATGCGATCGCGATCGGCTGATAGTAAAGAGTAGTGCCACTTGGCATTTCTTGCCCCAAGACAATCCAAAACTCGCGTATCAGCTAACATTTCTGCGGTGATTGGTTGAGCGGCAACTGTTTCAACTTTGATAAGAGACATAATTACTTCCTCTTAATTAGTAATGACTGTTGATTGGTCACTGTTGACTGTTAACTAATGACTCATGACTAATTGTAGCGATTGAGGATTTTCCACACTCTCACCCGAATTTTTTCACCGCCTCGCAGTGGACAAAGTGAGCGAGTTGTCACCCCCCCAGCATAAACGTGGGCAAAGTCTGCTCTACGCTCGCATTCTCAGCCAATCTGTAAATGATAGTGCGATCGCACAAAAATATCAAAAAATTAACTTCTTGCCTGATGGATCTCTTTAGCAGTCCTCAATCCCGATGCTAATGCGCCCTGCATCCATCCCCTCGTAGTAGAAGTGTGTTCTCCAGCAAAATAGATTTTACCTTCCGACTTTCCAAGTTCATCAAACAACCTTTTTTCTTGGTCTTCAGTCGGGTATGCCCAACCTGACCTCGACCAAGGGTCTTTAGCCCAAGAATAACTGGTCATCTTGCCCTGATAAGCACTGACACCAGGGAGAATCTTTTCCCATCGCTGTAGTAATTGAGGCAATTGTTGTTCTGGGGCGAGGGCATCCATAGCAAGGGCATTTTCCCCTTTCAGATAAGCTTCCAAAATACCTGTTTTTCCAGGAAAATCCCAACTGGGTTGCCACAGTTCTTCAGGACGATCCTCAAACAACCCCCAACCATTCAATCCTTCTTTTTCCCAGAATCTTTCAGAGAATTCAACAAACATTCGTGTCGCTGCGCGATAGTTATAACCCCCAGCGATAGCAAGCTGTTTTTGAGGTGATAGTGGAGGCTGAAAATTTATCTGTCCCAAGACTGGCAAGGGAACAGTACATACTACGCAGTCTCCAGTGTATTGCTGTCCTGATTGGCACAAGACTTGAACCCCTGAAGAAGTTTGTTCAATGCGAGTAACGGCAGATCCTAGATGAATTTTATCAACTAGAGCGGTAGCAAATGCTTGCGGTAATCGATCTGAACCTTGAGCAATTTTAACAACTTTTGATATGTCTCCGCCCGGTATAACTTTAGCTAAATCATCAGCAGAAATCAGAAGACGTTGCCCATTCTTCACAGCAATGTAAAGCCCATCTGGTGGTAAAAAACGCTTCAGAGTCAAACCAAAATGTTGAGCATAGCCAAGTGTTAAATTGTGATCGGATGGAATTCTTGCTGCTCCTGCTTCTACAAAATGATTATCACTAAAATTGCCTCGCAAGGTCAAAACTCTCCCTCCTACTCGCTCACGGGCTTCTAAAACAGTTACTGTATGACCTACTGCTGCTAACTCGTAAGCGGCAACCAAACCCGACAAACCCGCTCCGACAACGATCACTTTCTGAGAGGATAGTCCTTTCTCTAATGCTCCTGGAGTCCGGGAGTTTTGGGCTTTAACTTGAGCATGGGCTATTACCGCACCAAACGTTACAGCGCTACTTAATAGAAATTGACGGCGATTCATTTTAAACATAACGGTCTACCCAATAATTACAGTAATACTAAAGGTTTTGCCTAATTTAGCAAAAAAGCGGAATATAAAACAATTACTAAACAAGCTGAAAAGTTTAAAAAATTAGATGAACAATATGAAGTAAAGTAAAGTTCTCTGTGATGAACACCATCCCTAATTGCAGTTCGCTACAACTAATGACTAATGACTAATAACTAATGACTAAATCTGTTCGATCGCCCGATCGACAGCAGTGCGGGCGCGGAAACTCAGCGCAGGGCGATCGATGCGATCGCGCAGCGATTCAAACAGCGCGATCGCCCCTTCTCGATCGCCCAAAGCTAAAGCACCCTCAATCAAAATCGCCCAAGCCAGAGCAATCTCGCTGGGATGATCGACCGTCTGAGCAGCTTCTAAAGCAGCTTCAGCGCGGGCTGTTGCCAAAAGGGGTCGATCGCACTCTAAATCCACTTGAGCCGCCCCAATCAGCACGTAAGACAGCATCCGTTTGGCATCCACCTGTTGCAAAGTCGCGATCGCCCGCTCCAAAGCAGCATCGGCTCCAATTTGCTGAAGCTGATAGTTTGCTAAAGCTAAAAGTGCCTGGGCGATCGCACCTTCACTGCCTTCGCCTTTAATTTTGGCTGCGACGATCGCCATTTCCTGACAGTAAGGCAATGCCGCCGCCGGATCGCCAGCTTCCAGTTCCGTCATCGCCAAATAGCTGAGGTTATAACACTCGCACCACCGATCCTGCTCGGCTGCAGCCAATCGCCACGCCTGTTGCAACAAAATTCGCGCTTCCGCATAGTTCCCGTGATGGCGCCCTACAGCCCCCAACCCTTGGGCAATTCCGATGTTTTGAGCGCCAACTCTCGCGGCCAGGGACTGTGCCTCCAGCAACAAAGCTTCTGCCCGCGTCATTTCCCGTCCAATTTCAGCCAAGCAAGAGCCGCTATATACCAGCAATCGCACGGCAGTAGCTGGACTGGATGCCCGACTTACCTCTGCTGCCCGCAGCGAGTATTGGTGGACGTTAGCGAAGTTGCTGCGATCGAAATGCAGGATCACCAATGCCTCAAGTCCCGTGGCTTCTGCTTCTTCTAAACCGAGATCGTTGGCTTCATCGATTAAGCGGTGCACCTCGCTGTCGAGTTGAGAAACTCGATCGCCCGTAACGCCTGCGATCGCACAAACCCGCAGCAATTTTAAATGCAATTGAATGCGAGTGCGATCGTCAAGTCCTTGACACTGCTCGATCCCAAGCTGAGCTAGGTCGGACGCCTCCGTGTAGGCAAACAATTTCAGGCAGCGTTCGGCGGCACAGTAGGCGCTAGACGCTGCTAATTCTCGATCGCCCCCCAGCGCGGCGTGACGGGCAATATCGCCAGCCCAGGCGTTGTCTGGTGTGGATAGTTGATGCAACTTATGAGCAATTTGCAAATGTATCAAATGGCGGCGCGGTTGTGACAACTGCAGGTAGACAGCCTGACGCACAATATCGTGAGCAAAGTCATAGCCCATTTCGTCACCGAGAGAGGCGCTGGGACGGATAATGGTTTGTTGTTCGAGCTGTTCGATCGCCATCAGCAATTTCGGCAGCGGATAGTCTGCCACATGAGCCACCGCTGTCGGTTTGAAACTCCGCCCCAATGCAGCGGCCCAAGGCAAAAATTCGCGAGCCGTGTCATCCAATTGGTGGAGGCGATCGCGGATCAAAGCTTCCAAATCCTGCCCGTGAGTCGAGTGATCCTGGCCCTGGGCGCGGGCAACCTCCAGCGCAAACAGGGGATTTCCCCCACTGTCAATAAATATACGATTCACAACTTCTAAAGACAAATTTGTCCGATCGAGCGTTGGAACACTGCGAATCAGTTCAGCGGTTTGTTCTCGATCCAAAGGATGCAATTCCAGGCTTAGCAGCCGTCGCTCTCGTCTCAGGACCTGCACCACCCGCCAGATGGCTGAATTCTCCTCTAGTTCCCTGGAACGCCCGGTGCAGGCGAATAAAACCGGCTTATGACTCAGCAAGCGGATGGCGTAGTGCAGCAATGCCGATGAAGCTTCATCGATCCACTGAATGTCATCTAAAATTACCAGCACCGGAGTTCGATCGGCACATTCAGCCAGCAGTTGCACCACTGCATCAAATAGATGACTGCGTTCGCGCAAGGGTGCCGGAGGCATATCGGGCGAGGCTGGCGCTGGTTGACCGAGTTCTGGGAGCAAGAAACCTAGCTCCGGCGGTATGTTGCCTGTGGAGGGCTTTGCGATCGATCGCAAAGCATCAATCCAGATACCGTAGGGTCGCACCATCTCGGCGGCAAATCCGCGTCCCCACAGCACTTGAACCCCCTGTGCCGTGGCTCGCAGCTCTTCGAGCAAGCGAGTTTTGCCGATTCCGGGTTCGCCCGCGAGCAAGAGCACTGGCGATGCCTCAGCGTGAGCGATCTCGCCGCATTTCCCAAGCAGTATGGGGTTTGCCCACTGCTGAATCGATGCCCATTCGCGATCGCGTCCCACTAGAGGCGACAAAGCCACAGGTGAGGGAAACAAATTCGTTTGGGGCGGCCCGGCGGACTGAGAGGATGGTTGAGTTTCGGGCGCTTCGTCTTCCAGCAACAGTTGCTCGTAGAGCTTGCGAACGATCGCACTAGGGTCAACTCCTAGTTCCTCGCGCAGCAAAGTCATGCAGCGGTGGTAGACTTGGAGTGCATTGGCGCGATCGCCGTTCAAATGGTGCGATCGCATCAAAGCTGCGTAGCTGGTTTCGTGCAACGGATCGATCTCCAGTAAGCGCTGTGCAGAGCGGATTGCACCCCGATAATCACCCTGAGCTTCCGACAGGCGAGTCAGAGATTCGAGCGCATGGAGCAATTTCTGTCGCAGGTGTTCGCGCTCTGGAAAAATCCACTCATCCTCACAACTCGGCAGCAAATCACCGCCGTAAAGTGCGATCGCTTGCTCCCAGGCTGTTCTGGCACCGCTAACATCTGCGGCTCGTTCCGCTGCTTCTGCTGCCGCGAATGCCCGTTCAAACTCAGCCACATCCAGCAGGAAAGGTGCATGGGGATTCCATTGCAGGGTTTTGGCATCCGCCAGCAGGTAGCGATCGGCATCGGGGAGTCCGTGACGCAGGTGATGCAGTTCCCGGCGCAAGTTGGTGCGAGCTTGGGCCTCCGTTGAATCGGCCCAGAATTGAAAGGCAAGCCGCTGACGGGTTTGGGGGATATCGCGGTGCAGTACCAGGTAAGCCAACAAAGCTTGCGGGCGCTCTGCGGTGACACCGACAACGGGCTTGTCTGCACAGGAAAGGCAGAATCCGCCTAATAGTTTGATATCTAAGGTAGAAAGCATATAGCTAGATATTATTTGTGATTTTAATCCATGCTCCGGCGTGTCAACTTCAGGAATGTCAGCAGGTGGCGATCGCTAATTGAAATGACATTGCTATACTATGTTATCCGCGCGACGCTCTGTTGGAAGCCACAATTTTGTATTCTTAATATAAATGTAATATAGGTGCGGTATGATCGCTTTTACTACGACTCTCACTCAATGCAATTAATAAGGCAAACATGATCGCCAAAATTGCTACAATCAGCCTTTTGTTTATAGTTTTGACTGTAGCATTCAGCAACACGCTTTCCCAAAATCTTTTTTTAAAACTTTTCCCTGACAGCAACTCGCCCAATAAATTAACATCAAAATCTACAATATTGACCGCCCGTACGGAAAACAGGGAGGAAAAAAACACCCTGCAAAATATTCTAGATGACAGCGCAAAATTAGAAAAAGTAGCTGGCGATTTCCAATTTATAGAAGGCCCGATTTGGCATCCAGACGGCTTTTTGCTGTTTAGCGATATTCCCGCCAATATTATCTATAAATTTACCTCAAACCAGCAAGTTGAGGTATTTCGCCGCCCTTCGGGAAAAGCCAACGGGAATACTTTAGACAAAGAAAACCGCTTGCTTACTGCCGAACACGAAAATCGCCGCGTATCGCGCACTGAAAAAGATGGCAAAGTTATCACATTGGCGGATAGATACGAGGGAAAAAGGCTCAACAGTCCGAACGATTTGGTTGTTAAATCCGACGGCAGCATTTATTTTACCGATCCGTCCTACGGTGTTAGTAAAGACCAGGAAGAATTGGGTTTTTACGGTGTTTACAGGCTGGCACCCGACGGGCAATTAACTCTGCTGGTTAAGGATTTAGTGCTGCCGAATGGCATTGCCTTTTCACCAGACGAGCAAAAGCTTTATGTTAACAATTCGGAAGCGGGATACATTGCTATTTTTGATGTAAAACCGGACGGAACTGTTACCAACCAGCGGCTTTTTGCGGAGTTAAAAGATGCCGCCACTAAAGGCGGAGTTCCCGACGGTTTAAAAGTTGATTTAGAGGGGAATGTTTACAGCACCGGGCCGGGGGGAGTGTGGATTTTATCGCCGGATGGCAAGCTTTTGGGGAAGATTTCTGTGCCTGAGACGGCGACTAATTTGGCCTGGGGAGAAAGCGATCGCAAAACGCTTTACATTACTGCAAGTAAAAGTCTGTATCGGATTCGCCTTAAAATTGCGGGTGTGCGGCCTGGAAAACGATCTAAAATCGGGCGAAGTTGGAAGTAAAGCAGTTTTTATTAGGGGTGATTGACGGGGTATGATATAATCGTAGGTTTGAGAATCAGTCATTCCCGATTCTTTAATCTCGAATCTCAAATCTCTAATGGTATTAATAGCTCGGTTGCACAAATTTCTAACTGCTACAGTCGATCGCAAATCCCGATCGCACACAATATTTTGGTTGACTTTGAGCTTGACATTTGCTGCACTTTATGGTGTTTTAGGACTCAAGCAAGCCTTTAGCGCCGAGTATATGGTGCAAGACGATGCGAGGCAGCACGTTTTCTGGATGATGCGGTTTGTCGATCCTGAATTATTCCCCAACGATTTCATTGCTAATTACTTTCAATCAGTCGCCCCCGCAGGATACAGCACGCTCTACAAATTAGCAGCAACAGTTGGCATTCACCCGCTATTTTTTCACAAAATATTGCCGCTATTTCTCGGCTTAATCTCCACTTATTACTGTTTTGGCCTGTGCCTAGAAATGCTGCCAGTGGCGATGACTGGATTTATTGCATCTTTGCTGCTAAATCAGCATATGTGGATGACAGACGATTTGGCTTCCACAACGCCAAGAGCTTTTATCTATCCGATATTCCTTGCTTTTTTATATTATTTGTCGCGCAGTTCGTTGCTGCCTTGTTTAGGGGCGATCGCCCTGATCGGACTATTCTATCCTCCTTACGCCTTGGTTGCTGCCGGAATTTTAGTTTTGCGCTTGCTATGCTGGAAAAACGGCGGTTTGCACTTTTCGGGCGATCGAACTAATTACCTATTTTGCAGTACAGGTTTGGGAGTTATTTTTTTAGTAATGCTGCCCTACGCCTTAGATAACTCTGAATTTGGCCCAACTTATACCGCAGCAGAAGCGAAGCAAATGGCCGAATTTGTCCCCAACGGCAGAAATGCTTTTTTTCGTCCAAATCCCAAAGATTATTGGTTAACAGGGCGGGGTAGCGGGATGTTTCCCAAGTCGCTGTTTACGCCTGTAACTCACTGTGTCGGATTGTTATTTCCGCTGCTGCTATTTTTGCGATCGGCTTTTCCCTTAGCCAATCAGATTCAACGCCAAATCTGGCTTTTGCTTCAGCTATTTTTAGCATCCTTGGCGATGTTTTTTGCGGCTCACGCCACCATTTTTAAGCTATATCAACCCGGTCGCTATACTGCCTACAGCTTGCGATTTATTATTGTTTTAATAAGTGCGATAGCCCTAACTTTAATTATCGATGGAGTCGGTCATTGGGCATCAAAAACCGCAACAACATTAGATGTAAAAAATCTAGTTGCACTAATTACGACAGCGACAATCGCTATTCCCGTTGTCCTTTATCCCTGCTTGGTCGAAAAATTTCCCACAGTCGGGTATGTAGAAGGTAAAATGCCGGGTTTGTACAAATTTTTTCAGCAACAACCTAAAGAGATATTGATTGCTTCGATCGCGGCCGAGACTGATAATTTACCAACCTTTAGTCAGCGTTCAGTTTTGGTTGCAAAGGAATATGCAGTGCCTTATCAGAAAGGCTACTACAGCAAATATCGGCAGCGACTTAACGATTTAATTCGCGCTCAATACACTCCCGATCGAGCTGTATTGCAAAATTTTATTAATCAATATGGAGTTGATTTTTGGATGCTCGATCGCGATGCTTTGAGTCTTCAGTATGTAAAGGATGATGGCTGGCTAAATCAATTTGATTCTACACCGGAGGCGAGGCTTTCTATCGAACAAGTGAAAATTCCCGCCTTAGCTTCAGCAATGACAAGTTGTGCGGTTTTTCAGAATGAAATTCTAGTGGTTTTGGAGGCGTCTTGTATTGTAAAATAGGCGGGGAGTTAAGGCCATGCCGAGCCAAAGCATCTGCTTTCCCAGGTTTTTCCTGGGAACTATAAAAAAATCAATTAGGGGATTGGGAAGATATCAAACATGAATTCTAATGGTTAGAAAATCATAATTATTATATGGTTGTTCAACAAATTTTAAAACGACCTCTAACTCTTGATAGCACGGATATGGGTAAATTTCCACATATCCTGAATGCTGATAACGGTAAATCCCAAAGCTTCTAAGTCAGTTCGGAATTGACCCGGATCGCTAAAGCGTGAAGTTGACTCGATAATATGCAACTGACCGTCAAGTTTAAGAGTACGATATGCTTCCCGCAGGTAGTCGGTGAAGTTTGAACCCATTAAAGAAAGAGAAAAAATGGCCACATCTAGGGTTTCATCATCTAGCGGAACGTGCGCCATATCGCAGGCGATCGTATTATCATTGATAGCAATATGGTCAAAGCTGTAAACTGTATGTCTATCTGAAACTGCCTCAGCTAATTTTGCTTCACCGCAACCAAAATCACCAATAGTGTAGCCGCTACGTTGTTGACACCAGCGAATCATCTCCTCGTAGGGAATAACTGCCCAATCTTTTCTTGATTCTTGATACAAAGTATGGTAATGCGCCCACTCTTCAGGGTTTTCCTGTAAGCGTTGGTGAGTGGTGGCGCTGTGGGTTTGGTTCCAGTGGCGATTCATGGTGGAGAAGTCGCCGTAACGGGCCAGTCGTTGCTGTACTTCGGCTGGGTTGGTATCTGGAATGGGGATAATAATTTTCGGGCGGGTGATGATTTGGACTCCGCCAGATGCGAGGCGTTCTAACCAGCCGATCGCATCTTGGTAAGCTTGAGCAGAGGATCGCAGGTGTCCTTCTGGTACAATGCCATCAACAGCAGCATCAGCGATCGACTTTTTAAATTTTAAGCGCTGCATTTTGGAATCACACCACGACCAGCGCTGACTGTTAACAGTTGCATAGGTCAGAGGAATCACCATTTTGACTGTATCGCGGGTTTGTCCTTGGCGATAGATGCGACCTTTCAATTGTTCAAATTCGGCATGAGTCCAAGGTAGGACGTTGACAATTAGCTGGTTGCAAACGTGCTGTAAGCCATCTACACCAGTCCCTATGGCGCTAGAACCGATGAGAACATCAATTTTGCCGTTTAAAAAGCCTTCTAAACCGGACTTGTCTTCGCCCGTGTAGAAACCCACTTTCCAGCCATCATTTACTAAGGCATCTCTCAATATGCGATCGATTCCCTGAATGTAATGAGTGTAAATTAGGGTTTTCGGTTGGATGTGCTGGCGAATAATGGGTAATCTGGCAACAGTGAGGATTTTTTCTAATTGCAATGGAGTACCATTTCCAGCTAAAGCGCGAATTTCTTCGATGTAGTCGCCACAATCTACGGGAATTTCGATTTGTTCGTAATCTAAATTATATTGAGGCATCCAGCGTATTCCCAGAGTAACGAGTCGCTGGTGCAATCTCATGCAGTTGGCAATTGTTGGGTGGATATCGAGTTCGTTGTGGGCGAATCCCGTCACCATTTCTATTAAACTTTTGCCTTCTTGGATATTGTTAATTACCGGAGTGGCTGACATTCCGATAACGTGCAAATTGGGGTTGCGTTCTGCGGTGGTAGTGATGAGGGCAGTTACTAATTCTTTGCGCCGGGACATATCTTCAACTTGGCGCTGTTTGGTGTAGTGAATTTCGTCAATAACTATGAAATCAATAGATTCGTTTTCTATAAATGAACGTATCCAATTTGCCGAGTCTGGTTGTTGGAACATTTCATAGTTCAAAATCAAATAATGGTGGGTTTCTGGATTTAGAACAGCACCTAAACCAGTCTCATCACCGATCGCTTTTGCCCAATTGGGATTAAAAGTTTTAGTAATAACTACGCTATCTGGAAAAATTTTGAGGATGGAATTTTTCCAACCTTCGACGACGCTATTTGGACAGCAGATCAAGGTAAGATGGGCGTTAATGACGCGACTGGCGAGAACTGCGGAGAGGGTTTTGCCTGCACCTGTTCCCGACCAATTACCGACGCGCTTTTGGTCGCGTACCCGAACGGCGATTAGTCGCTGCATCAGGTTTGGCTCGGCTAATTTGCCGCCGATACGGAAGGCGTAACCTGTGGGAATTTCGAGATTTTTAGCGCGGTGATACTCGTCTAGGAATTCTGTTCTCACGCGATCGGCGTAGCTATCTCCAGTGTATGCTTCTGCTTGGGCTACGGCTGTTGTTTCATCGTGAAAAACGTGCTTCCAAATCTTGGCTTTTGCCGATGCGATGAGGAATTCGACGGCTTCTTCATCGGCTGAGGATACGACGTGATGCTCTAAGGATGATAGAACTTCTCGCGTTTGGACAATGGGAAGGTTAAAGTTGTCTTCTCCATGAGATGGTTCGATAGTTTCATTGATCGGGTTATCAAGATTATCGTCCGAGGTGATGTATTGTTCATCAGAGATGTCATTATTGCTGTTTGTTTCTAGTGATTCCAGAGTTAGCTGTTTATCTTGGATGAATTTATCAACGATTGAAGATTCATCGTTAACGAATTTTGCTATTTCTTCTTTTGGGAAGCGTCCAGTAGCGAGAGCTTTTACGAAGCTTTTGCCTTTACCTTTGATTTGAAGTAGCCCGCTTTGTTGGAAGAGTATATAGAGTTCAGCAGGAGTGAAAATTTCCATATAATTTATTAAGGAAGCGACAAATCCACGAATCGCTTCTATTGTCCAACCTAAATTACAAAACGGACATCCTCTCCCATGAACTCTATTGGAAATTCTCGCTTCCCACTCATGTTTTGAGTCTTGAGTGCATTGCCACCAAACTTTCTGTTGTGTACCTGCTACAACTGCACTTGGAGTAAGTGTCCCATTTTTGGTGGGATGCCATTGTTTAGCAATTTCAGGATAACGAGTTGCCAGACAATTAGTAACCGAGACCTTTTGCCCAGCACAATATGGACATCCTTTCCCTCTAACTCTATTGTCAATAACAGCTTCCCACTCGTGATCTGCTCCTTCAGGACAGATCCACCAAGCTTTTTTAGTTGAACCAGCCACTACTTGATCTGGCGGGAGTTTTCCATTTTTTGTCGGATGCCACTGTTTTGCTATCTCTGGATAAAGACTTGTTAGAGAGTTAGTGATAGATGATTGTAGACCCCGACAAAATGGACATCCGTTCCCTCTAACTCTATTGTCAATAACAGCTTCCCACTCGTGATCGGAACCATTGGAGCATTTCCACCAAGCTTTCTTGTTTGACCCCGCCACTACTTCAGCGGGAGTGAGTTTTCCATTTTTTGTCGGATGCCACTGTTGTGTTAACTCAGGAGAAATACTTGCTAAAGAATTAGTGATTGAAGCTTGTAGACCACGACAACATGGACATCCGTTCCCTCTAGCTCTCCTGTCAATAACAGCTTCCCACTCGTGGTCAGGCCCTGTGGGGCATTTCCACCAAGCTTTCTTGCCTGAACCTGCGACTACTTGCTCTGGAGTCAGACTACCATTTTTTGTCGGATGCCACTGTTGTGCTAACTCAGGGTAAAGACTTGCTAGAGAATTAGTGACCGATACTCTTATACCAGCACAAAAGGGGCATCCTCGCCCATTCTCTCCTGCTCTACTGCCTATAGAAGCTGGCCACTCGTGATCGGGACCTTTGGGGCATTTCCACCAAGCTTTCTTTGGTGAACCTGCTACGACTTGCTCTGGAGTCAGGCTACCGTTTTCTGTCGGATGCCACTGTTGGGCTATTTCAGGAGAAATACTTGCCAAGGAGTTAGTAACTGATACTTTTTGCCCAGCACAACAGGGACATCCCTCCCTTCTTTTGACTCTTTTCTCAATAGAAGCTGGCCATTGGTGGTCAGGCCCATTAGAACATTTCCACCAAACTTTCGTTTTTGAGCCTGCCGAAACCTGTTCTGGAGTGAGCCCACCATTTTTTGTGGGATGCCACTGCGCGGCTAGTTGAGGGCTTATAATTGATAAAGGGTTTTTCATCGAAAATACCTGTTGTAAATTGTTAATTTTTGTAAATAAATGACAGATCAACTAAAACAATTTTTAGAGCTTTCGGAATCGGAAATAGAAAAAATAGAAAATACTACCATCAAAGATAGGTGTCACCCTGTCAAGAGACTATTATATCCCAAAGATAGAGGCGAAAGAGACTCTCAAGTTATAGTAAATACTGAAAGATCATTTAGGCATCTCAAGCAACATCATACTCAATGGCTTAGGAATTTAAAGCCAAGGCTTCTTAATATTGATGATTATTCAACTTCTTCTGGAGCTTTAGGAGAAATCAGAGCTTTAGGAGCCATACTAGAGGCTGGTATTTCAGTGGAACCAATAAGGCGAAACGGAGCGGATTTTTTGGTTGAAGATAACCAAGAAAAAGTTTTGATAGAAGTACACTCAAAGCAATTTTATGATGAAGAATCTGAATCGTTAGAAAAATTCTACAATGATTTAAGGAATGAAATGACTAAGAGTGACAGAAAGACAGGATTGGTTATTGGTGAGCATAAAACTGTTCCTTTTGGAAAACCCAAAAAAGATGAAAATGTAACTGCAAATGCTATAAGGAAACTATGCGCTATAAAAAAAAGAGAACATCAAATGAGTACAGACTATACGTCTATCCTATGGTTAGATTTTCAAGATGAGGTATGGGAATTATTAGATACAGTCGATAGAGTATTACCTGTAAGAACTTGGAATAGGGCTTTTTACTCGGGAGAATTTTGGTATGCCTTTTATGGATGGAAAGATGCTCCTATCTTTGAACAGTTTAGCTTGGATACGCTTCTTAACCCTGTAGTAAAAATGGGTCATGCGGGACGATTTATAAATTCTACTGAACCTACTAAATTAGATGCTGTCATAATATCTTTTTCCCGAAATACGGTAATTTTAGAAAACCCTTTCAGTAAAAAAGCAATTAAACCATCTTTATGGAAAAAATTAATTTCTCTGCCTTGGTTTAATTTTGAGTATTCATATACAAACTGGCCTGCGATGAATTTAATACAAACAATAGAGCTAGAGCAAGAAAAGTTAATAAAGTTATCATCTATAGAGTTATAAGCAAGCGTAAGCTTCCATCCCTGCTACTTTCCACTCTTCATTTGGTTATTTGATGTTAAAAAGGCGATATTACTGTATGTAGTGTGCCTGGGTAAGTCCTGTCTCGTAAACCCACCCAAGCTTGCTGAAATATTGCGATCGAGTGACCGGACATAATACATTGTGATTCTTACTGACTCTGATAAACTAAAAAATGTTCGCATTCCTCAGCTACAATTGCTGCATGGATATTCTGTAGGATCGATCGCACAATGCGTTATAATGCCGATAGGAGATAATGGTGCGGGTCAATGACACAAGTTCTCGATCGGGAAACTCTCGATGGGCGAGTGGTGCTCAACGGCACTTGGGAGCAATTCAAGTTAATCCAGAAGGTTTCGGAAGATTCCCCTGGCATAAAGTTGTCTTTTTTTGCAGGGGCGATCGAGATTCTGATGCCGGGATTCCAACACGAAAATTTTTCTGAAATCATTGGTTACTTGGTGACCACTTTTCTGCTGCAACAAGGTATTAAGTTTTACCCTTCTGGTTCAATGACGCAGGAGAGGGCGGGAGAAGCTTCAACTCAAGCAGACAAATCGTTTTGTTTGGGAGAACCTAAGTTGATTCCCGATTTGTCGATCGAGGTTGTTTATACTAGCGGTGGACTGAGCAAGTTGCCAAAATATCGCGCTTTGGGCGTGCCTGAAATCTGGTTTTGGGAAGATGGCACGCTGCGGCTGTATCATCTCCGGGAAGATGGCTACGAGCAAGTAATTCAGAGTCAACTATCAGGATTGGAAACGCTGGATATCGATTTGCTAAGACGCTGCATTTTAATGGGTGAAACTGATTTGGCTGAAGCGGTTAAGGTTTTTGGGCAGGGAATCTCGATCGATCGTACATGACAGCAAAACGTTCCATTTTCCGGTGGAGGCGATCGCAATTTTAGTGGTTTTGGCAACATCTGGAAAAAATATAATCCCCAGATCCCGGACTTCTTAAATAAGTCGGGTTCTGCTGTTGCTGGGAACGAGAAATACAGTCTTTTGTAGGGGCAATTCCCCTGCGGTTGCCACTCCTGATGGGTGATGTTGCGGATATCGTGCAATTAAATAATCTCCGCAATCAAAGCTGAATATAGATCCGGGGTCAAGTTCGCAGACAATGAAAATTGCACAAAAGCTCGATCGCCAATTATCTCTTTAACAAAAACATGGCAACACTTTACGTCAACCCGCAAACAGGCAGTGATGCCGCAGCGGGCACCCAATCGGCCCCATTCAAAACTATAGCCCGCGCGATCGCCCGCGCTGCATCGGGAAGCACTATTGAGTTAGCACCGGGAATTTACAGCGCTGCTAGTGGCGAAAAATTCCCCTTGGAAATTCCCTCTGGAGTAAAAGTTATTGGCAATGAAGATAACAAAGGTAGAGGCATTCTGGTTCAAGGCAGCGGCAAATTTGTCAGTCCCACCGCTGCGGGCCAAAATATCACGATACTGCTAGCAACTAATTCCCAATTGCGCGGAGTAACTGTTACTAATCTCGATAGTCGCGGCACGGGAGTCTGGATTGAGTCAACTTCTCCGACTGTGGCTAACTGCACTTTCACACTTTGTAAGGGCGAAGGTGTTTTTGCCGCGGGCACTGCTAATCCTGCGATTCTAGACAACATATTTGTGGAAAACTCATCCGCTGGGGTGATTGTGGCGGGAACTGCTAAAGGAGCAATACGGCGCAATATTTTTCAAAAGACGGGTTTCGGGATTTCTCTGCAAGCTCAGTCGGCTCCTTTGATTGTTGATAACCAAATTTTGGAAAATCGCTCCGGTATAGTTGTAGCGGGGGAATCTCAGCCGGTTTTACGCAAGAATCGCATTGAAAAAAATACCGAAGACGGTTTGACTGCGGTGGGGAAGTCGCTGCCAGATATTGGTACTGCTCAAGATTTGGGGGGCAATATTTTTCAGAATAACGGTGAATTAGACTTGCAAAACGCGACTGGGGTTAAAATTTCTGCGGTGGGAAATCAGCTCAATTCTTCGCGGGTGAAAGGTTTATTTGATTTGGGCAATGTGACGCCAACTACGACTCCTGGCGAGCTAAAGTTTAGCGACATCAGCACGCATTGGGCTAAGGATTTTATCGATCGCTTGGCAAAGATGAATATTGTTAGCGGGTTTCCCAACGGGACTTTTCAACCTTACGAGATTGTAACCAGAGCTCAGTATGCGGCTGTGTTGGCGAAGGCGTTTGAATTGGTGCCGCGCCGTGAGGCGGCGGTTTTTAAGGATGTGGCGGCGGATTTTTGGGCCAAGGGAGCGATCGACCAAGCTAATCGAGCTGGCTTTTTGGCTGGATATCCAGACAGCACGTTTCGCCCGGAGCAGAATTTGACTAGAGTTCAGGCGATCGTATCTTTGGTAAACGGCTTGCAGTTGGGTGGCGGCAACCCCAATTCTTTGAGCGTTTATGTCGATCGAGCTCAGATTCCCAGTTTTGCCACCGACGAGATAGCAACCGCCACAGAGCGCAAAATCGTGGTCAACTATCCCGCGCGCGAAAAGTTTTCTCCCGCCCACGACATCACCCGTGGCGAGATATCCGCCCTCATCTACCAAACTCTGGTAGCTACAAAGCGGGCCGAACCCATTAACTCTCCCTACATCGTCTAAGGGAATTGGGAGATAAGGGAGAGGATAACTTGCGGTACAAAGAACTAACCCATATCCCCTCGCCCTTGTCTCCGATTGCCTCCCTCTTACCCACTCTCACCCACTCCCACTCTCCCAAGTCTTGATTTGCGAGTACCCGAATCGTTTTATGATTAAACATTAAGAAATTAAGCAATCCTTAAGGTTCGAGTGTCAGATTATGGCTAAAATTCAATTTTCTCGGGGTATAGACGAAGATGTTGTGCCCGAAGTGCGCCTAACCCGTTCTAAAAGCGGAGAGCAAGGCACTGCCACGTTTCTCTTTGAAAATCCCAAAGCTCTCAGCAGCACCAGTACCGAAGACATTACTGGAATGTACCTGATCGACGACGAAGGCGAACTCCTCACTCGCGAGGTTAAGGCTAAGTTCATCAACGGTCAGCCTGCGGGTTTGGAAGCTCTTTATATCATGAAAAGTTCCGCCGAATGGGATCGATTTATCCGTTTCATGGAACGCTACTCGGAAGCAAACGGTTTAGGATTTAGCAAGGCATAATGGGTAGTTGGTAATTGGTAATTGGTAATTGGTAATTAGCCGATCGCCGGTTGCCGGTTGCCGATTGCTTAGAAGAAGAAACTATGACGCAAATTCCTCACCCCGACTTATCTAAAATAACCGTAAACTGCGCTATCATTACTGTTAGCGACACGCGCTCCGCTGAAACCGACAATAGTGGCTTGTTAACTAAGAAGCTGCTAAAAGATGCGGGTCACTCGGTGGTAGCTTACACTGTTGTTAAAGATGATGCGGCCAAAATTGTATTGCAAATGCAGGCGTTTTCCCAGCGTGAAGATGTGGATGCAATCATTTTTAACGGCGGCACGGGCATCGCTCCGCGAGATACGACTTATGATGTGATGGAGAGTTTGCTAGACAGGATTTTACCAGGATTTGGTGAAATATTTCGGTTTTTGAGCTATCAAGAAATTGGTTCGAGGGCGATCGCCTCTCGCGCCGTTGCAGGCGTTTATCAAGGCAAGTTAGTCTTTTCTCTTCCGGGCTCTAGCAATGGCGTGAAACTAGCTGTGGAGAAGCTAATTTTACCTGAATTAGTTCACTTGGTGACGCAGTTGCGCGGTGGGTGAGAGCGAAAGTTCGGTTAATCACCTGGCCGAAAGCAATTTGGTTACAACCCCCCCGATGCCTCCGGGGAGTGAGAAAAAAGCTTTGAATCCTCATCGCCAGCCCCCGGTTTAGCAATGAGGTCGCTTTCTTCAATCTCTTCAATCTCTTCAATCTCTTCAATCTAAAATCTAAAATCGACTGACTGAATTCACCGCAAGAAACGGGTGGCTTTGAGCCTGCTCTATAGCTAAAGTAAGGAAACATCAAAATTCCCTTGACTTAGACTAGATGATTTCGATGCAGAATGCGAGTGTCTATGCTAGCGAAGATTATCACCGGATTGCTCGGGCGATCGCCTTTATGCGACAACACCACCTAAACCAGCCCAATCTGGCAACTGTGGCCGAGCACATAGGACTTAGTGAATATCATTTTCAACGGCTATTTACTCAATGGGCAGGCATTAGCCCCAAGCGGTTTTTGCAATATCTGACAGTTGAATATGCCAAGTCAAAAATCACTCAGACTAAAAGCCTTCTAGACCTAACATTGGACGTGAGGCTATCGAGTCCCGGACGATTGCACGATTTATTTGTGAACTTAGAAGCAATGTCACCAGGGGAGTTCAAAGCAGGCGGAGCAGGTTTGCAAATTCGCTATGGCATTCATGATACCCCGTTTGGCACATCTCTAATTGCTACAACTACCCGCGGTATTTGTAATCTTTATTTCTTGGAGACAACAGAGGAACAAACCGCCGCACAAAGACTGCGATTGACCTGGAAAAATGCTGAAATCATTCGTGATGAGCAAACCACTCAATCATTGTGTGACCTGATTTTCAATTCAGAAACTCTCAGCGAGCAAAAACCACTAACGCTCTTGGTAAAAGGCACTAACTTTCAGATTCAAGTTTGGCGAGCACTTTTGCAATTGCCATTTGGTGCGATCGCAACTTATCAAACTATAGCTCAAATGGTAGCTCGCCCAACTGCTGCTAGAGCTGTAGGAAATGCGATCGGTAACAATCCCATCGGCTATCTAATTCCGTGTCACCGAGTCATTCGAGAATCTGGAGAACTCGGCGGCTATGGCTGGGGATTAGAGCGTAAAACAGTCATGTTAGGTTGGGAAGCTAGCCGTACAATCTGCGATCGATCCCGATAGCATTACTATTTTTCCTACTTGCCTTGGCAATCGATCGCAGATAAAGTTCAGGCGGCAAGGTCGATCGATATACACTAGAAAGATTGTGTATCGCCAGTTTTTCAATGACGCTGCCTACCGGATCTCGTTCTCCTGCTTTGTTCCAAACGCTTTCGCTGGTAGCTGACCCGATCGCTTTTTTCGATCGGTACTCTGCCAAATACGGCGATACATTTACCGCCCGCGTGTTGGGGCCCTCTTCGCCCCCCGTGGTGTTTCTGGGCCGTCCAGAAGCGATTCAGGCGGTGTTTACGACGTTAGCCGATGCCTTTGAGTTTGGCAAAGTGACCAACGTATTTCGCCCGCTGGTGGGAAATGAATCCCTAATTATGAATGAAGGGCCGCGACATCTGCGACAGCGACAGCTATTAATGCCCGCGCTGCATCGGGAACAGTTGCACAGTCAAGGGCATTTGATTGTTGATTTGACGAAAAAGCAGACGATCGACTGGAAGGCCCCAGATGCGATCGCAGTCCGCGAAGAAATGTCAGAAATTTCGCTGCAAGTAATATTGCAAGTCGTGTTTGGATTAGTGCCGGGAGAGCGCTACGAACGGCTGAAACAATTGCTCAGCAAGCTTTTAGAGGCGATTACCTCTGAGCTTTACTCCATGCAATTTTTCTTTGAACCGTTGCAGCAAAATTTGGGGCCTTGGAGTCCGTGGGGGCAGTTTTTGGAGCAGATGGCGCAGATTGACTCGCTGATTTATGCGGAAATTGCCGAGAGGCGATCGCAATCTCTCGATTCGTCTCGCACGGATATTCTGTCGGTGTTGATGATGGCCCGCGACGACACCGGCGAATCCCTCGGCGATCGAGAATTGCGCGATCAGTTGATGACGCTGTTGTTGTTGGGACATGAAACCACTGGATCGGCCTTGACTTGGGCGTTTTACTGGCTGCATCAGTTTCCCGAATGCCTTGCTAGGTTGCGGAAGGAATTGGATGAATTGGGCGAGAATCCCGATCCGATCGCGCTTTCGCAGTCGCCCTACTTAACAGCAGTCTGCAAGGAAGCGCTGCGCGTTTATCCAATTGCCTTAATTTCGCAGCCGCGCAAGGTGAAACGGACGATCGAACTCGAAGGCTATACATATCAACCGGGAACGATTTTAATCCCCTGTGTCTATTTGGCCCACCGCCGCCCTGAAACCTACGAAAATCCAGCTCAATTCAACCCCGATCGCTTTTTAGATCGCAAGTTTTCCGCCTCTGAATTTTTACCGTTTGGAGGCGGGAGTCGAAGCTGCATCGGGATGGCGTTATCGATGTTTGAAATGAAGCTGGTTTTAGCAACGGTTTTGTCTTCGCGCGAGTTTGTATCGAATCTCGATCGGCCAATTCGTCCGGCGCGCCGGGGAATCACCTTTGTGCCGCCCGATCGGTTTCGATTAACAGTTGTGGGCGATCGGCGTTAGATTCATTGAAAAGCCGTGTCAAGCAAGATATGTTATTCGATGAAAATCCCAGCAACTTTGTCTCCATTCATAGTCATGTGTACGACAAATTCATCTCCACCATCTTCAAAACTCAGCTTCCACAAATAAATCTGACAATTACCTTGTTTTAGCTCACCAAAATAATTAATTGAGTATCCCTTTTCCAGGCGGGAAGCGAGTTGCTCGCTAACATCGTCAAACATTTTTTGTGTAATGCTCGCTTTGTAGCCTGCATCGCCCACTGTTGTAAAAAGCTCGTAATTTTTCGCTGCCGTGGCATCCAAGATAACCTGCAAACAATCAATGACCTTTTGAGAGGGGGCTGTCAAGTTCATGATGATGTCCTTTAGTTAGGGTTCGATCAAAATCAGTAACAAATGGCGCTGTTAATAGTTCCTACGTCGGTCTAATATCAAATCCGGTTGCATGGGAATTATTTATCAGTAGGGGGCGCGATCGCAGAAATTTTAAAATCCACAGATTAGACTATTTACACTCACGCACCACCCCAAGAACTGAATAATATCGATGCAACTTTACTATTTATAGCAGTTTTTAATCGAATTAAATAAAGACAGCTTTAGACACGGCATTGCCGTGTCCTACCCGATATCTGTAGTGCACTATACTGAAAAGCGCTAGATTGCCTCAGCAACAATAGTGCGGTGTCGGACTGTATTGCAAGTGATTGTGGGCTGGGCAAAACCCGAATCAACTAAAGCTTGCTCAATATCCAACCCAAAATACTGATCCAAATAAGGCTCCGTACTCTTGAGCAAAGTCAAAATATAAGGAGGCATTTTGGCATAAATTTCCGACTGAGGATTCATATCCATAATTGTCAAGTGTCCGCCAACACGTAGCAAACGCCTCGCTTCCCGGAACACTTCTCTAGTAGCTTTCTGCGGCAATTCGTGACAAACTAGACAAATAGAAACTAAATCAAAAGCAGCCGCAGGCAAACCAGTAGATTCAGCAGCAGCGTGAACCCAAGTCGGAGACTTTTGATTGGAAAATTCAGATTCTCGCTGTTGGGAACGGTATTTAGCAACTGCTAAAAAATAAGGCGACAATTCCACCCCAGTCATCTTCGCTTCCGGGTAAACCTCCCCAAGAGCAAAGGTACTCATTCCGACACTGCATCCCAAATCAACAATATCCTGCGGTGAAGAAGCAATTTGAGATTTGATGACTTCGTGATAGCTGGCGCGGAGTTTAGCATCGCCTTCTGCACCTGCTTCCGGCCAAATTGTGGCGTGAACTGTACGGGCGGCAACTTCAACTTCTGTAGCAGCTTCCCAACTCATATTACCTTGTTCGTAAGCGTGGAATGAAGTTAGATAATATTTCGGGTAAACAAGATCGCGATTTTGGACGCTGAGCAATTCTGCCTCCCAATTCCGAGCTAAAAGTGCTTGGGATTCTTGTCGCCAATGCACTCCGATTTTTTCTGCTCTTTTTATCATCATTTCCCGCGCTTGGTGCTTGGCTAGATTAGCCAAAGGTTTGATGGAGAGTACGCCGTTTACTAAGCGCGATGCTAATCCTGGAGTTGTGTTAACAGCAGCAGTCATATTTTATTTGTTTCTATTTGGCGATAGTTATTTTACCACGGCACTGGATTCATAGTTCATTTTCGTGCTTTGACTGAAGCTTTAACTTCTTCCCAAGTCAGCACATTTTCAGGATTTGCTTCAGAATCATTAATTCGGCGAGCGAGTTCCTGCTTTTGAAACTCTGTAAGGTCGGGGTGAACCTGTTCTGCCGCTATACTTTCCAAGATTGCTTGTACAAGACGAATCCGATCTTGAATGCTGAGGGCGACGATCTGATTTAAAGTGGCTGTGAAATCCATAAATTTTAGTTA
The DNA here is from genome assembly GCF_036701245.1 of Microcoleus sp. Pol14D4. NCBI lineage: Bacteria > Bacillati > Cyanobacteriota > Cyanophyceae > Oscillatoriales > Microcoleaceae > Microcoleus > Microcoleus sp. Pol14D4. The sequence continues at coordinate 81,112 of NZ_JAUBQM010000008.1, read as the reverse complement.
AGCGTCATGGAGGTAATGAATTAGTACATCTCAAATATAGCGGACAGGGTTTTGTCCAACAAACTGAACATTGCAATTGACAATACGCCCGTCTAAAAACTTTACAACAAGCCTATTATCCTCTTTTCTATAGCTGGCGCTTCGGTCAAATATACCTTCAATCATCTGTGATCCGACAAAGTTTATAACTTGAACATGAGTAATTCTCTGAACCCTGTCTTCTGCAATAACCCAAGCCCCAGACTCTGACTTGGCAAGCAGATCTAGCAAATTATCATCTGTTCGGACTTGAAGTGTAAGTTTTGCCATGATGACTGTCATATGTAAGTTCGCTGCTTGGGAATTATTATAACTCAAAACTATTAACCGCTGGCATCCGTCAGAATTTAGACTTTTCTGGAATCCCTTTGCCCGAAGTTGGAGTATTTGATAGAACATTTTTAAATCAGGCTATTCAGGAGTTTGCTGTGAGTAAATCTATTGCGGAACTGGTTGACAATTTGCCGTCTGGTGGCGTGACTGTGATGATGTTAAAATCTCTCGATTTTGTGGTTCCGGGGGAGTGGAACAATCTAACGGGTTTTGATAATACTATTCAAGCGGTGACTGGGGAAACCAAGCGCAAATTAGTTGAAAAAATTCGCGATCGCGCGATCGAGCTTTACGCCAACCCCAACGAGCCATATCAAGGCGCAGTCAGGCTTTACCAGTTAGCAGACAGCGCTGACAGTGCGTTAGGTGCAACGGCTATGGCCAGTAAAATCGGCGAAAACATCGGCTTTCTTTCTTTTCTCAACCGCCTCACTCCCAAAGCTGACACCACTCAAACGATCGACTTGTGCGTCAAAGTGGCGATCGAGCTAATTGCCTTCTGCAAACTTAACAATATTTCCCTTGACAATGTGGGAAGTTTTGGTAATTATTTATCTCATTACAAAGGCGAATCTGTGATGCGGATGGCTGCTTTAGTGTGTGCTGACGGTTTAATTCCCCTCGGTCCAGACTTCCTTCGAGTAGCACAAAATACCCTAGGCGGATTGAATCCTTCAACCTTGCAGCAAAACTCAACATTCCAAAATATCAGCAATCTAATTCCGGGCGCAAATAATTCACAAAAGTTCGGATTTGTAACAGCAACTTTCGCCTCAGCCCAAGGTTGGATGAACAATTTAGTACAGTCTCGCGGCTTAACTCCCGCCATAGTTTTGGGCCATCTCAAGCAATATGTTGATGTTACTGATGACAAATTGGATTATGTGGCGGCGTTTTTAGACATGACTACCAATTATTACGAACATACAGGAATTCAGACAGTTGCTCGCCAATTGATCGATCGAGCTTATGCTGAAATAGCCTCTGGCAGATACTAGAAAAGTCGTTCTCAGGCGAGGGAACAGCGGAAGGCAGAGCATGGTAACGAGGGAACTGGTTAGGTTCGCGTTTGCCATGCTGTTGAGTCTCTGCGACCGTGAAAAATGGCGGTCACTATCACTCGGCTTGATACAATGCGATAATACACAGCATAGGGAAAGCGACGCACCACCGATCGCCGAACATCGCGATAGAAAACTGGATATGACTCCGGCATCTGGCAAATTCGATCGAGCATTTCCTGAATACAGTCTAAAAACTCGTCACCAAGCCCTATTTGCTGGCTTTCATACCAAGTGTAAGCTTCATCAACTTCTTCACGAGCTTCTGGACGGAATACTAACGCATAATTCATTGTTTATTTTCGTGCTTTGACTGAAGCTTTAACTTCTTCCCAAGTCAGCACATTATCAGGATTTGCTTCAGAATCATCAATTCGGCGATCGAGTTCCTGCTTTTGAAAGTCTGTCAGGTCTGGGTGAACCTGTTCTGCCGCTATACTCTCTAAGATTGCTTGTACAAGACGAATCCGATCTTGAACGCTGAGGGCGACGATCTGATTTAAAGTGCCTGTGAAATCCATAAATTTAAGTTAAGCACCAAGGACTTAGTAGATTATTATAACTCAAAACCAACATCGAGGCAGAGCCTCTGGATATGCGTTCCCAGGAAGAGGCTGGGAACGAGGGAATAAACGTCGCAATGTGAGTTAAAATAAGCTGATTATGTTAGCAAAGCTCTTTTAATCGCATTGTGAAAAACAAATCGCTTCCTTCATCCGTAACAGTCAAGCTAGGCAAATTTGTCTGGACATCAATGTGGCAATTAATGATGTCAAAACTAGCGCCGCCCGATCGCACGGGAGCATACATTCGCCCCAGCAGCAGTTTCCGCAACTTTGTCAGCACTGCACCAGACAACCCTCACGGGCCCGCTGCGGGACGCTATCGCCTCTTCGTGGGTACGGGATGCCCTTGGGCGCACCGCACTCTGGTGACGAGGGCGCTCAAAGGGCTGGAAGATGCGATATCCGTATCTATTGTCTATCCCTCGGAAGGGGGAATGTGGGTGATGGAGTCGGAGACTTTTGGCTGCAACACGATGCCGGAACTTTACCAGTTGGCTTTACCGGGCTATCAGGGGCGGTGTACGGTGCCGGTGTTGTGGGATGAGTCGAAAAAGGCGATCGTCAATAACGAGAGTTCGGAAATTATTGTGATGCTAAACTCCGAGTTTAATGAGTTTGCTAGCAATCCTCAAATGGATCTTTATCCTCTGGATTTGCGAGAACAAATTGACGAGTGGAATGAGAAGATTTACCAATCGGTGAATAACGGCGTTTATCGCTGCGGTTTCGCGCAATCTCAAGCTGCTTATGATTCGGCTTGCAGTGAATTGTTTGCTGTTTTAGACGAGATCGATCGATCGCTCTTGATGAGCCGTTACCTTTGTGGCGATCGGGTGACATTAGCAGACGTGCGGCTTTTTACTACTCTATTCCGTTTTGATGCCGTTTACTACAGCTTGTTCAAATGCAATCTGCGCCGCATTCAAGATTACGAGCATTTGGGAGCTTATCTGCGCGATTTGTACCAGTTACCGGGAGTTGCGGGCACTTGCGATTTGGAGGCTGTGAAGCGCGATTATTACGGCAATTTGTTCCCGCTGAATCCCGGCTGCATTATCCCCGCTGGGCCCGATCCGGGGAGTTTGCTCAAAGCTCACGATCGCGCCGGGCTCAGAAACCGGGTTTCTTAACAAAATCGGGCGTGAGGATGCCAGAATTATCGCAGAAACCAGGTTTCTAGGATGCTTGGGCGATCGCGTGGGGACTCAGAAACCGGGTTTCTTACCCAAATCGGGCGTGAGGATGCCAAAATTATCGCAGAAACCCGATTTCTTGGCTGAGGGTCGATCTTGTTAATGCCAACTCTACAACTGCCGTATTCTTGATGATTAACTACTCATCAACAGTCATATCTTCAAACAAAATAGGTTCAATTCGCTTCAATACTTCCTTAACTAAATCTTCTGGACATTCACCAATCAAACTTGCTTGCCTTGAGCGATAATCTTGCTTAACGGATTTGATCTGTCATAATTACACCTGTCACCGCTTCACCTTCAGGAATGGGAACATAAAACGGATTTTTGCGTTGTGTGGTGCTAATCGGACAGACAAACACAAACCCCATTTTTCGGTTAAATTTAGTTTGACTTACAACCAGTGCAGGTCTAGTACCCATTTGTTCGTGTCCGGCTTGAGGATCGAAATTGAGGCGAATGAAATGACCTCGTTCGGGGATATATTTTAGCAAAATTCTTCTCCTTCTGGTTTTCCCCAAGAGATTTCTTCGCCCGGTTATATTTCGCCTGCTAATAATTCATCTAGGGTATATTTGGAAACTTTCTGATTTACAGGATCTATGACTATTTTTCCATTTTCTATACTGCAAATTACTGCATCATCTGCTTTCAGGTTGAAATATTTGGTTCTTCAGTACGTAGTATGCTAAACAACCCAAAATCAAGCTGTAAACCTTGTTAAATAAGGATTAAACGAAATATCGCTCATTCTAGCCCTATTCATCTAAATAAATAGTCAAAACCTTTGCGGAGCAAAGGTTTTGACTATTTATATACAAGTTGGCATACCAAGTAATGAAGAGCCATTATTTTTTGTATACTCATCCAAAGATTTTATAATAATTAGGATCTTTTTTAATAAAAACTCTCAGTCTCAATAATCGATAATAAAACACAACCTGTTTACTTAGTTTGTTGTTGATTTTCTCCCAAAGGGAACGTTTGGGATATTCAATCTGTTTATGGATGTCGAAGTAAATTTGTTTCTCCTGAATAATTGCTTGTCCATTTTGGATTCTTACTCGTTCAATATTATCCTTAAAGAATGGAAATTTGTCTTCGCGGAAAAAATCAAATGTCATCCCAATTCGAGCTGCAGCTAGCCCCATAGCATAACCCTCACCATGATAGATTTCTTGCATTTCAAAAAAGTAAGAAATTGTCTGCCAAAGTTCAAAAAATTCCCCTTCTAATCCATTCTGTCTCTTCATGACAAACATAAACTCGTGAAGCCACTTCACTTGTTGAATATCAATATTTAGTTTTTGCCCTGCTGCTTTTATAACTTCAATTTCTTTCGGATTTTTAATGTTTTGTATGCGTTTGACCAAATCAGTACCTGCTCTTGCTGTAATTCCAGGAGACCAATTCATTTCTTCTACTAGAGGGCCTAGCAATCTAACATCAGAGTCTAAAAACATACAACTCTCAAATAGTGAGAGAGCTTTTTCAAGAACGAAACGTTTGTCATGATACCCTTTCACACTCTGGAGGTGGTGCTTGAACACCAGAACATGAGGGAAATTTTTAAACTGCTCTGGTTGATCGCTTAGGATACATAAAGTTGTGGAAGGCATATGGGTCTGGATATCTTGAGCTAGCATCTTTACATGAGCACGATACCTCTCACCTACAGCTAGAGTACAAAAACCAAACTTTTCAGATGTGTCCATATGATTTGATCGCAAGAGATGTGAGTTAAACTTGCAGAAATTTTTCGTGAATCCAACTTAGGAAAATATTATAACTGACTTATGGTTACTAGATTACTCTGAAACAGTTTCAATAGCAAGGAATAAACAGAATATTAAGAATGCGTTTCTATTGCGATCGCAATATTGAAGATTAAACCCTATATCCCTCTTCTGTCACTCTCCGGGGGGGCGATCGCGCTTAATCTTCATCTGGCAATTAATACAAGCTATTCTATTAGAAGAAAAAATGCTCAGGTTTATTTATTATAACAACTAGATATAGTCGCGCGTGGGGCTCAGAAACCGGGTTTGAAACCCAAGTCTTGGGTAGGATGCCTAAATTATCACAGAAACCCGGTTTCTTGGCTCAGGGTTAGGCGCGATCGCGTGGGGGGTTGAGAAACCGGGTTTGAAACCCAAATCTCTGTTGGGATGCCAAAATTCTCCCAGAAACCCGGTTTCTTGGAGTTTCTGGGAACACGCGTGGGGATTCAGAAACCGGGTTTCTTACCCAAATCGGGCGTGAGGATGTCAAAATTCTCCCAGAAACCCGGTTTCTTAAAGCCTTCTATTCTTCAAATGTTAAATACTGGATTAATTTATCGCTAGTTGAACCTTCTAAAAAGTCACGATAAGCATCGGCTAAAAAAAATTGCGATCGCACTCCATCTATTTTAGGTAAACTTCCCTGACGCAAATCAATATATTCCTGATAGCTGGAAAACTCCCAATCCTCTGCTTTTTCAACTATATTAGCACAGACTGGGTTTAAGTGAATATATCGAGTTAAGTGTAATAAATAGTCTTCTCCATCCACATGAATCGCCTGAAACCGTCCCTGAAATAGTGAACCCACCCTTTGATAGCGTTTATTGATAGCCTTAGCATAAGACAGAGTAAATGACTGCATCAGCTTGGAAAAATCATCCGTTTGCAGGTAAACTAATAAATGATAGTGGTTCGGCATCAAACAATAAGCAATAATATCGACATCATGAATAATCAGATGGTTTCTTAATTGACGTAAAAAATAAATATAGTTTTCTCGCTCAAAAAAGATAAGCTGACGGTTATTACCTCGGTTATAAACATGGTAGTAATTACCCGCTTGGAAGATAATTTGGCGACGTGGCATATCAGAGGATAGGTGAGTGGCTAGCGGAAGGGGAGGGTTCAGA
>NZ_JAUBQM010000008.1:0-74903 GCF_036701245.1 Microcoleus sp. Pol14D4 | reverse complement strand
AACCGGGTTTCTTACCCAAATCTTCGGTAGGATGCCAAAATTATCGCAGAAACCCGGTTTCTTGGCTGAGGCTGAGGGGCGCGCGCGTCGGGTTCAGAAACCGGGTTTCTTACCCAAATCTTCGGTAGGATGCCAAAATTATCGCAGAAACCCGGTTTCTTGGCTGAGGCTGAGGCGCGCGCGTCGGGGCCTCAGAAACCGGGTTTCTTACCCAAATCGGGCGTGAGGATGCAAAAATTGTCGCAGAAACCCGGTTTCTTGGCTGAGGCTGAGGTGATCGCGTCGGGGAGTCAGAAACCGGGTTTCTTACCCAAATCTTCGGTAGGATGCCAAAATTATCGCAGAAACCCGGTTTCTTGGATGGCAGGGCCTCAGAAACCGGGTTTCTTCACCCAATCGGGCGTGAGGATGCCAAAATTATCGCAGAAACCCGGTTTCTTGGACAACGAGGATGCGACTTCTAACTTCCCGATAAAATCTCTTCGAGTGCTAATTTCAGCGTCGGATATTGATATTGAAAACCACTAGCTAAAGTTTGTTTCGGCAACACTTTCTGCCCTTCCAAAACAACTTTTGCCCCATCTCCCAACAGCATTTCTAAAGCAAAACTTGGCACCGGCAACCAAGAAGGCCGCTTTAAAACTTCCCCTAAAGTTTGACACAATTCATTCATCCGCACCGGATTCGGTGCTGTCGCATTCAAAACGCCTTCAACTTGCGGATTTTGCAAAGCGTACAAAATTAAATCAACCACATCCTCGCGATGAACCCAAGAAAACCACTGTTTTCCTGTCCCAATTGGGCCGCCTGCAAATAGTTTAAAAGCTGGCAGCATTTTTGCCAACGCGCCTCCCATTCCCAACACTATCCCCAGCCGCAAGATTGCTAGCCGCGTTCCCGCATTTTTTGCAGGTTGGGCTGCTGCTTCCCAGTCTTTGCAAACTGCTGCTAAAAAATCGTTTCCCGCGAGGCTCGTTTCGTCAAACTCAGCGCTTTCGCTGGTTCCGTAATAGCCGATCGCCGATGCACTCACAAACACCGATGGTCTAGGATTAGCATTGACGATCGCCTCGACCAATTTTGCCGTCGTCAGTCTGCGACTGTCCAGAATTGCTTGCTGGCGCGCCTCCGTCCACCTTTCCTCCGCAATCGGAACGCCTGCTAAATTGACAACAGCGTCGCAGCCCGCGATCGACTTTTGCCAATCACCAGACTCCGCTGGAGTGTAGGCGACAACTTCCAAATTCGGATAAGCTGAAGCGGGAAAAACTCGGCCAGCCTTCGCCGCATCCCTGCTCAAAACCACCACTTGATGTCCCGCAGCTTGCAGCTTCTCCACCAGCCGGCTACCTACAAATCCCGTTGCTCCCGCGATCGCTACTTTCATCTTTTACCAATAATGCACAGTTCTAGCAGTTTAGACGATCGTCCAAACTTGTTTTGAATTATACAAAAATAAACAGCAGCCTCGATCGCCTCCCCACAAGCCAAGTGTATTTTCATTAAACTGATAAAGGACGCGAGGAACACAAACCATGCCTGCAAAAAAATCAAAGCTTCTAATTGCTGCCTCCATCGTCGCAGCAGGTAGCGCTGCGGTCTACTTTTACTTCCAGGGTTTGAGCCAACAAGTATCCAACCCTCAAGACAGCGCCAAAGTTGTGCCCGACGAAGCAATGATGGCCGCGTTTATCTCCCCCAATCCCCAAGCGTTGGCGCAGTTGCAGCGATTTGGCACGCCAGGGGCTCAAAAGTTGATCGGCCAGGGTTTGAAGGGTTTTCAAGAACAAAGCTTGGCAGGCACTCAAATCGACTTTGACAGGGACTTAAAGCCTTGGCTGGGGGGGGTGATGGTCGCTTTGCTGCCCCCTGACGCTGCGACGAATACAGAGCCTCCTAAGCTGCTGGTAGTCGTCAGCGTGAAAAATAAAATTAGCGCTTGGAATTTTGCTAATAAATTAAAATCTCAGCCTGGTGCAACTACTCAAGAAACCGAGTATAAAGGAATTAAAATTTTTGAGATTGCAGAGCCAACAGGCAAGCGCTACAGTGTGGCTTTGCTGAACGACCAATTAGTGATGGCTCCTTTGAAAAAGCCTCTGGAATTGGCGATCGATACTTTTAAAGGAGAACCCTCTCTCGCTACGCAACCGAGCACAACTAAGTTTTTTGCAGAGAGTGCTGGTGTCAAGAATCCGATCGCAACTGTTTATATTGCTGACTATCCGGCGGCAATTGACCAATTGAAAGCTAATTTGCCCGCCGATATCCAGTTGCCTTGGACATTGTTTTCGCAGTTCAAACAAGTCAAGTCTTTGGTTGCGGGAATTGGGGCGGATAGTACGGGATTGAGGGTAAAAACTATTGCTCAGTTAGACCCTAAATTCGTGCAGCAAAATCCACAATTCGCATCGAAATTGTTACCCAGATTTCCGGATGAAACTATTGCTTTAGTCGGCGGCAAGGGAATCGATAAAATTTGGTCGCAAGCAACCGCTGAGGCACAAGATAGCCCGGAAGTTGACAGGGGAGTTCAGCAGGTGAGGGATAGTTTTAAGCGGTTGGATCTGGATGCGGATCGAGAGGTTTTTGGTTGGATGAATGGGGAATTTGCGATCGGGGCGATCGGTTCCAATCAAGGGATTTTGTCTCAGTTGGGGATGGGGGCGGCGATGATTTTTGAAACCAGCGATCGCCCGGCCGCCGAAGCAACCTTGAAAAAACTTGATGCGATTGCCAAAAGCAATCCTACAGTCAGCGTTGCCCCCAGACAAGTTCAAGGCAAAGAGGTTACGGAGTGGCAAATACCCCAGCAAGGCACTTTATTCGGACACGGTTGGCTGAATGAAAATTCTGTGTTTGTAGCTTTTGGCGGGCCTTTAGTTGATGTGATTACTTCGACGCCACCGCAACCGTTAAGCAGCAGTCCGAGTTTTCAGGCGATCGCTACTTCTTTACCGCGGGCCAACCAAGGTTACTTTTACATAGATATGGAAAAAACCATGTCTTGGGCTAACCAATATTTGCTCGCTGTACAGCCAAATTTAGTTTCGCCGCCCGCTGCTGAATTGCTGAATTCTCTCCGAGGAGTTAGCGTAGCCACAGCGTCTACGCAACCGACAACTGCTGAGTTGGAGATGCTTTTTGCGTTCAAATCTAACAATTAGGGAATTTGTAATCGGTAATTTGTAATCGGTAATTCTTCCTTCTATCCTTCTATCTCTTAAATCCCGATTCAGTGCGCGTTGCCGAAGTTTTTCCTGACAAAAAAAGATGCTGCCCTCCATGGAGGGCAGCTACTCAAATAAAGCATCTTAAAGTCTCTCACAACTTCAGAATTAACCTTCAGACATTCCTGATTTATTCGGCAATTGCAAATCATCCGGGTCTACGTAGTGACAAACTGCTTTGTCCATGCAAATCAAGGCCCAACCGGATTTATCGATGCTCATCAACTTGTAAGAAGCTGGCTGAATAAAGAAACCTTTGTGGTTGCGGGTTGCGGGTTTGATGTTAACGTGGCTGTCAGTGCTCATGTTTTTACAACTCCTAGTATTATCGTAGTAAAATCTGAAAACCGCTGAGCGGGTTTGTCAATCGTCTAAGTTTTCAAATACTAGCACTGACTTTCTGAGTTTTCCATAAAGTTATTTATTGATTTATTACGATGTCGTAATAAACCGCAAAACCGATTTCCTCGATCCCCGCCCAAAAATCGACTTGTTTGCGCGGTTACGGCTCCAGAAGCCACTGTTTAACGCGGGCGAGACTCTTCCAGTCGGGTTTTCTCTTTAATCCTTCTTCAAAATTTTTTTTAACTTCGTCGAGCAGCTCTTCTGAAGCCATTAGAAGTTGCTGAGCCACTTCTACGTGGGGGCGCACTCCTTTATCTTTGAGATCCAGGATCGCTACTGCTAGGTTGATGCGAGCTTGGGGGTCGTGAGGGTTCAATTTAACGGCTGTTTTCGCTGCTTTCTGAGCCGAAGATGGTTTATTTTCCAACAGGTAGAGCCACGCGAGGCTAGCCCAGGCATTGCCATTTTTGGGAGCTTTTTCGCACACTTCTTTAAACACGGGGATCAGATTAGCCGGGGCTTCGCCAGCTTGGTAGCGATCGAAACCGTCTTTAAACAATTCTTCAGGGGTCATTCGATTTTAGATTTTAGATTTGGGATGTTGCACGGAAAAGGGCATGGGGCAGTTAACAACTTTCTGCCCCATGCCCTCTTTTCCGATTTATGTAGAAAAAGAACTGCCACAACCGCAAGTTTGAGTTGCGTTGGGGTTAGTAAACTGAAAGCCGCCCCCAATCATAGCATCGCTGAAGTCGAGAACCAAACCGTAGAGATAAAGAATGCTCTTGCGATCGCAAACTACCTGAAAACCGTCGTAGTCGAACACTTCATCGTCGGATTTCACAGTGCTTGGATCTGCGAAATCCATCACGTAGGACATTCCAGAGCATCCGCCCTGGCGCACCCCTACCCGCAAGCAGAGGTCTTTACCTTGTTTTTCTCTCAGGGCTAAAACTTGACGGATAGCAGAGTCCGTCATTTGAATTCCCCGCTTTTGTGAAGTGGCTTGAGTCATAATTTCCGAACTCCTGAGACTGTCTAATGCAAAGAGTTTAATCTTATTGCTCCATTGTACAGGCATTCGCCAGAAGGCATTCGGTTAGATGCTGAAGGACGAATTTTTAGCTTCTAAGTTTTAATTCCCGTGGGGCCTCGTTCCCAAGCTTGATGCCCTCTCCCCCTATAGGGTTTATGATTGAGAAGCAGCGGTTGACCGGCTACCGGCACCGCAACAATGCTTCACCCAACGGGCTTACTCTATGGCAGCGCTGAATCGCTCTACTCTTCGTCGGCTACAAAACTTACCTCAAATTCCCAGCGTGTGGGAGGGCGATCGCCGACCCTTATCTAATGCTGACTCGCACATGATGCTAGATGACGATGACGTTCTCGAAGCTGGTGGCGAGTGCATTCTCTGGGTCGATGGCTCCGAAGGAGTCGTGAGGGCTATGGACATGGTAGGCCCAGATGCCGGCCCAGAGGCGATCGTCCGGGCCCTGCTACGGGCAATGGAACATCCCCAAAGTCCGGCTCCCGCAGTCCGCCCCCAAAAAATAGTAGTCAAAAACCGAGAAATTCAATTTTATCTGCGGGGCGTACTTCAAGATTTAAGCATTTCCATTGACTACGTGCCGGAATTGCCCTTAATTGACGAAATATTTCGCGGCATGGAAGAGGTGGCGATCAACAGACCTCCTGAGTTACCCCCTCAGTATGCTGAAGTTTTAATGGAAAAAGCTGCTCAAATTTGGCATGATGCTCCGTGGCGGACTTTGAGCGAACACCAAATTATATCTATTGAAATCAATCAGTGGGATGTCGGCAGCCTCTACGTGTCGGTATTGGGGCAAGCCAGAATGGATTATGGAGTTTTACTGTACCGTTCTCTAGAATCCTTGAAACGGTTTCGAGAACGAGTCGTCAACGATGAATCTTTTGAAGATTTAGAACAGGCTTTTTTAGGGCAAGACTGTTTGTTTGTTACCTTTGAAAGTGCAGCAGATATTGATGAGGACGACGACGAAGAAATTGATTTAGCCGATTTGCCTCCATCGGAAATTGAACCAAATTTCGGCAACCTGCATCCTTTAGAAGGATTGCGATCGATTCTTTACGAAGAAGAAGCCCTCACGATGTTAGTTGCTCTCGAAGCATTTCACCGCTTTTTCCGCAACGGTCGCCGGAAATTGGGATCGGACACTTTTCCCACTCTTAGCAGTCGCTACCGCATCCCTGTTCCGCAGGCTGACGGAGAAATTCAACAGGTATCCGTTAAAGTTTCGACGATGCCCGAAGTGTCAGACGAATTATTACAGATGCTCGGTGATGACGATGATGACGATGATGACGATGATGATGAATTTGACAAGCCACTGCTGCGGGACGATTTGGTGCCGCAAAATTCATTTTTGAGTCTCGGCGCCGTACCTTGGGAAACGGTAGATTTCCTGCGCCAAAGTGTCCAGTTTCACCAAGGTGCAGAAATTGATATTAATACAGCGGGAGATGGTTTGCCGGTGGTGATGATCCAAACTTCTCATCCGAAGGCAAAAACTATGATTCAGGATTTGAAAGAAGCTGGAGGCGTCAAGGGGATTGGTTTTAATCCGGGCGAAAATCCTTTTCAGGATGAGCAATATGACTTGGGTATTTTGCAAACCAAAAATGGGGAGCTGTATTTGTTTGGAGAGTTTAATGAAGACGATCCGGTGCATCAGGAAGCTCGCAAGAAGTGGGACCGTCGCTGTAAATTAACCAACGGTTGGTGCGGTTTGATTATTGCTAAAGGGTTGATGGGTGCTTCTCGCGGTCAGCCTCAGTTTAAGGATATGATCGCTTTGCTTGAGGTGCGCTGGGTGTCTGCTAAAGACTTGGGAATTGGGCCACTCCAGTTGATGCCGATGTTTTGAAGGAAGAAGGAAGAAGGAAGAAGGAAGAAGGAAGAAAGAATATGTAAAAGTAATTTGTAAGGTGCGCCCCAGCGCACCATTGTTTTTAAATTTTTAAGGAAAATGATTATGTCAAATTCTACTCAAAAGCGAGAAGTGTTAGTCGCCCTTGATGCTGAATTCGCCGACAAAATAGACCAACTTACTGATAATTGGACGGAGGCGATCGAGCAGGCTCTCCGTCTCTGGTACGCTAAGCAAATAGAAGATAAGTTGCGGAAGTTTTATCAAAACCGCAGCCCAGAAGATATTGAGGAGGAAAAAGAGTGGTTTAATTTTGTAGAAGAACAGATAGAAGAAACATGGAACAGCGATGGACTCTAACTCAACAGGAAAAACTTATCCCCGCCAAGGTGAGATTTATCTTTCTAGGGCTTTACGTCAGTTAGGAGATACAAAAAAAAGACCTGTAGTTGTGGTTTCTCCCGATATCCGCAACGAGTTTACTGATTCTGTAATTGTTGTTCCTTTCACAAGTAACCGGCAAGGAGTAGAAAATCCTACTCGTGTCTTGATTCCTGCGGGTGAGGGAGGATTGCAAGCTGATTCTCTAGCTGTATGTGAAAACGTTTCTGCTTTGCGGCAGACATTCCTAGAACAAGGCCCTTACGGTCAAATTAGTGCCGATGTCCTAGCAAAAATTCAGAGGGCTGTACAAGTGTCGATCGGCATTTATGAACTTTGAATGTTTCGGAAATTCTAAAATTTGTTACAATCTGTAAAAATACGGGAAAGGATAGGTAAAATGCGGGTTGCGATCGCAGGTGCGGGACTGGCTGGAATGACCACAGCAGTCGATTTAGTGGAGGCCGGCCACGAAGTAGAAATTTTTGAATCCCGCCCCTTTGTCGGCGGCAAAGTCGGCAGTTGGGTAGATCCCGACGGCAATCACGTTGAAATGGGTTTGCACGTCTTCTTCGGCTGCTATTATAACTTATTTGCCCTGATGAAAAAAGTGGGAGCATTTGACGATTTGCTCCTCAAAGAACACGTCCACACTTTTATCAATCGAGGCGGCGAAACTGGTTCTTTAGATTTTCGTTTTCCCGTGGGTGCTCCTTTGCACGGATTGAAGGCATTTTTTACTACATCCCAGCTATCCGTACAAGACAAAATTCAAAATGCGATCGCCCTGGGAACTAGCCCCATCGTCCGAGGTTTGATAGACTTTGACGGGGCAATGAAAACTATCCGCGATTTGGATAAAGTTAGCTTCGCTGACTGGTTCCGCAGTCAAGGTGGCAACCAAAACTCGCTCAAAAGAATGTGGAATCCGATCGCCTACGCACTGGGTTTTATCGACACTGAAAATATTTCAGCCCGGTGTATGTTGACAATATTTCAATTCTTTGCATCGAAAACCGAAGCCTCTGTCATGCGGATGCTGGCTGGTTCTCCCAACGAATATTTGCACAAACCAATTGTGGAATATTTGGAAAAGAAAGGAGCCAAAATTTACACGCGGCGCAGAGTCCGAGAAATTCAGTTTGAAGAAGGCGAAGAAACCCGCGTGACAGGCTTGGTAGTAGCTAACGGCGAAACAGAAGAAAATATTACCGCAGACGCTTACGTTTTTGCCTGCGACGTGCCGGGAATTCAGAAAATATTGCCCCCAGCTTGGCGCAAATGGTCAGAATTTGACAACATTTATAAATTAGATGCGGTGCCGGTTGCTACAGTACAATTGCGTTTCGACGGTTGGGTAACGGAACTGGAAGACGAAGCCCAGCGCAAACAGTTGAGCCACGCTGTAGGAATCGATAATTTGCTATATTCAGCAGATGCAGATTTTTCTTGTTTTGCAGATTTGGCGCTGACAAGTCCCAAAGATTATTATCAAGAAGGACAAGGTTCGCTGCTGCAGTTGGTGCTGACACCGGGAGATCCGTTTATTAAACAAAGCAATGAGGCGATCGCCCAACACGTACTCAAGCAAGTTCAGGATTTGTTCCCGTCAGCGCGGGAATTAAACATGACTTGGTACAGTGTAGTTAAGCTCGCTCAATCTTTGTATCGGGAAGCACCGGGAATGGATGTTTTCCGCCCCGCTCAAAAAACTCCGATCGCCAATTTCTTTCTAGCAGGAAGTTACACTCAGCAAGACTACATTGATAGTATGGAAGGAGCGACACTTTCAGGCCATCAAGCGGCTAAGGCAATTCTCGAAGCTTACAGTCATTAGTCATCAGTCCTCTCTCGTTTTCTCTGGTTCCCAGGCTATGCCTGGGAACCAGAAAGAAACAATTCTTCAATCTAAAATCTAAAATCTAAAATCTAAAATCGCATGACTGATTGGTTAGAACACAGCGTCCAAGTAGAAGTAGCAATTCCCATCGAATTAGCGTGGCAACTCTGGTCAGATTTAGAGCAAATGCCGCGCTGGATGAAGTGGATAGAATCTGTTCATGTTCTCGAAGAAGATCCAGAGTTGTCTCGCTGGAAACTCGCAACTGGCGGGTTAGAATTTAGCTGGCTTTCTCGGATTCTTAAATTAGTGCCGCATCAGATAATTCAGTGGGAATCGGTAGACGGCTTACCAAATCGAGGTGCCGTAAGATTTTACGATCGCAAAGACAGCAGTATCGTCAAGCTGACAGTGGCTTACGGAATTCCCGGCTGGCTGGGAAAATTGATGGATAACCTATTTCTGGGCCGCGTGGTTGAATCGACAATTCAGGCTGATTTGGAAAGGTTTAAAGAGTATGCTCTGAAAGTGAAAGCCACATCTTAAATTCTGAGGGCTAAAGTCCTGTGGTTTTTAATTGTAACGCGAGAGTCGATCGCCCCCCGGCCTCAGTATCATAGAGATGTGCTGCTGATTCCTTCTCGGTTCAGTTATGAGTTACTGCCTAAACCCCGCCTGTCAAAACCCGCAAAATGCCGATCGTACCCAATTCTGCCTGAATTGTGGCTCCAAACTGTTGCTGAGAGAGCGTTACCGCGCCATCAAACCCCTGGGGCGCGGCGGTTTTGGTCGCACTTTTTTAGCAATAGACGAAGACAAACCCT
The DNA here is from genome assembly GCF_036701245.1 of Microcoleus sp. Pol14D4. NCBI lineage: Bacteria > Bacillati > Cyanobacteriota > Cyanophyceae > Oscillatoriales > Microcoleaceae > Microcoleus > Microcoleus sp. Pol14D4. The sequence continues at coordinate 65,371 of NZ_JAUBQM010000008.1, read as the reverse complement.
CCAAACCCCGCTGTGCAATTAAACAGTTTTTCCCGCTATCTCAAGGTACCAGCAGCAGCGAAAAAGCAGCAGAATTATTCAACCGAGAAGCGGTGCGGCTGGACGAATTGGGGAAACACCCGCAAATTCCCGAACTGCTAGCGCACTTTCAGCAGGAACGCTATCAGTATTTGGTACAGGAATTTATAGAAGGTCAGAATTTACAGGAAGAGTTGGCGCGGACTGGGCCTTTTAGCGAAAGTCAGATTCTCAGTCTGCTGAAGGATTTATTGCCAGTATTGCAGTTCGTGCACGATCGCAGTGTAATTCACCGAGATATTAAACCGCCCAATATTATCCGCCGCCGCATTTCTCAAACTCCCATCATTTATACTTATCCAACATTAACCGGGGAATTAGTTTTAGTTGATTTTGGCGCTGCAAAAGTTGTGGAGGGTTTGAGACAAACCGGTACAGTCATCGGTTCTCCCGAATTTGTGGCGCCGGAACAAATTAGAGGTCAAGCGGTTTATGCCAGCGATTTGTACAGTTTGGGAGTAACTTGCATTTATTTGCTGACTCAAATATCTCCTTTTGATTTGTTTGATATCAATCGAGATGCTTGGGTTTGGCGAGACTTTTTAAAAGTTCAAATCGATCCGAAATTAAGTCGCATCCTCGACAAGATGATCGAACCAAGTCTCAGCCGCCGCTACAAATCAGTAGCTGAGGTATTGAAAGATTTGCAGCTGCAGTCGGCGGGGGCGGGAACGGGGACACCGCCGCTACCAGCGCCTAAAATTTCCATGCCGCAGAGAACCCCTGCGTTGCAGAATGCAGTGCCGCCAACGGTTGCAGGCACAATTATACCTGTGCCGCCGATGCAGCGGGTTGTACCCGCACGCGCGCCTACTTGGAGGTGTGTTCACACTCTCGTAGGGCATTCTAATGCTGTCACGTCGGTAGCTTTCAGTCCTGATGGCGCGACTTTAGCTAGCGGCAGTGAGGACAAGACGATTGAGATGTGGAAGTTGGAGACCGGTAAGCGGTGGTACACTCTCACGGGTCATTCTGACTGGGTGACTTGTGTGGCGTTTAGTCCTGATGGCGCTACTTTGGCTAGTGGCGGCCGTGATAAAACAATTCAAATTTGGGATTTGAATAAGGGTAAGTGGTGGTACGCTTTGCGGGGTCACGAGGATAGGGTTTATGCTGTGGCTTTTAGTCGGGATGGTCAGGTTTTGGCTAGTGGCAGTCGGGACAAAACTGTGCAGTTGTGGAATTTGAATAAGGGAAGGCGGATGTCGGCTTTGACGGGTCACGCTGGCGGGGTGGAGGCGGTGGCTTTTAGTCCTGGCGGGGAGTTTTTGGCTAGTGGCAGTCGGGATATGACTGTGCAGTTGTGGGATTGGCAAAACGGTCGATCGATTTGTACTTTAGCAGAACACGGGGATTGGGTGCGGGCGATCGTTTTTGCTGCGACCCCCCCCTTGGTAAGGGGGGGTGTAGGAGAAGGATTGACTTCCTCTGTGTCCCCTGCCGGTCAGACCCCCCCCAGCCCCCCCTTGGTAAGGGGGGGAGTAGGAGAAGGATTAATTTTGGCGAGTGGCAGTCGGGATGGTACGGCGAAGCTGTGGCGGGTGGATGCACAGGGGCGAGGGACACTGCTGCGGAGTATGAGGGACAATTCTGGGGATGTTTTGTGTGTGGCGTTCAGTCCTGATGGTCGGGTTTTGGCGACGGGGAGTCGGGATGGCACGATTTATTTGTGGGATGCGGGTACGGGGGGTTTGCTGGAAATTCTGACGGGCCACGGGGGGGAGGTTTTGTCGGTGGCGTTTAGTCCTGATGGGGGGAGTGTGGCTAGCGGTGCGGGCGATAGAACTGTGAAGATTTGGCGGGGGATTGGGCATTAAGGGCGATGTCAAGAGTGCCCGCTTAAAAAAATCTCATATTTCTGCTTGACAGGCGATCGAATGTTCTGCTACATTAGGAATTCGTGAGGACGCATAGCTCAGTTGGTTAGAGCACTACGTTGACATCGTAGGGGTCACTGGTTCGAGTCCAGTTGTGTCCATAAATTTCCATGATTTATAAATCAAGGGTTTTAGGTTTGCCCTCCTACCGAGAGTTTTTTCTTTCCCTAGATAATTAACCTATTAGTTAGATAATGAACTTAAAAATCTGACGCACCCTACTGAATCAGAATCAAATGATATTAATGATATTAGAGCATTGGAGACTTTACCATGACTCAAGCAATATCTAAGTTAATGACTTTTGATGAATTTCTGGCAGGAAAACCCGAAAACGGACGCTATTAATTACATAACGGATTTATGGTTGAAATGCCCAATCCAACTGGTAAACATTCAGCGAGTGCGGGTTTTCAGGCGACCGAATTGGGTTTGTAAATCAGGCGATTACAACCAAATTCCTTACTTTATTCCGAAGGAATCTACAATTAAATTTAACTATAACTCTGGCTACGATCCAGATGTGATTGTATTAGACAAACAAGCCGTAGAAGCCAATGAGTCAAGATAGGAAAGAGAATCAGTTATTACTCAGGAAAATTCGATTCAATTAATTATTGAAATTGTCAGCACAAATTGGCGCGATAATTGTGTACATATAATGATTGAGTGTGAAGCATTAAGCATTCCTAAATATTGGATTGTAGATTATTTGGGTTTAGGATGTAGCCGTTATATTGGTTATCCTAAACAGCCTACTTTATCGGTTTATCAGTTAGTAGATGGTGAGTATCAAATTAAGCTGTTTCGGGGAGACGAAAGGATTGAATCAGCGGTGTTTCCCGAGTTAAATTTGACCGCTAAGCAAATTTTTAACGGTGGATAAGTGCGGAGGCGATCGCATAGCTAAGTTGGTCAGAGCACTACGTTTACATCGTAGAGGTCACTTGTTATAGTCCAGTTTTGTCAGCTAAAACCCGCCCACCAAGCTGGTTTTGTTGTTTCTACAACCAAACTGGTGGATTTGGCATTATTAATTAGGAATGACAGAATATGTCTAGGCCAGAGATTTAGTACAGTCGCCACGTTTCGTCGAGGCTGTTGCTGGGCAGTTGCGTAGTTTGCATGAGTTCGCTGGTAAAGAAACGATAGCCCGATTCTCGTCGGCACTATCCCCATCCGTGAACAAAACGCAAGCAAGCAGAAAAAGAAAGAGAACAACAGTTAGAATGCGATCGCCTTGCATGGTCCCAAGCACAAGCCAATAACCGGACTCAAGACGAATTTTTAGCGGTGCTGTCCTATGAGTGGCGATCGCCCGTGTGCTTAAACACTGAATGACTTAGGTTTTGGGCATATTATATCTTGATTCCCTAACAATAACTGGCATAATAGGTAAATAGGCAGGACTAACCGCAATGAATGTAGAACGTACACACTCCTTGAATCATGGACAAGAGCTTACTGTAAATTTCCCTCAAGAGCTATGTACGCACTGCCCAGCACTCGAAGTACGACGATTTACGGTGATAGTCGCTCACATGACTGAGGCTTTTATTTCTATTAATTCAGAGTGGCACTGCACCTATGTCAACTATAAAGCAGAGCAGCTTTTAAACAGGAAGTGGCAACACCTGATAGGCAAAAATATATGGACTATATTTTCGGTAGATCTTACTTCTGAGCTATATAAGTATTGTCATCAAGCGATCGCAACGCCAACGGCGATCGAGTTTGAAGAACACTACCCCTCACTCAACAAGTGTTTGAGAATTCGCCTCATCAAGAGTGAAGATGGCTTACTTATTTACTTCCAAGATACGACTCAAACATCTCAACTCGATCGACAATTGAAAGCCGAAATCGCCAAATGCCAGCAGGTGGAAGCCACTCTCCAGAAAAAACAGGACTTTTTGAAGGCAATTCTAAACAACGTTCAAGCTGGCATTGTAGCTTGCGATGCCGAGGGCATATTGACGGTATTTAACCAAGCAGCTAAAGATTTTCATGGACTACCTCAGCAGCCAGTTCCACCGGAGCAATGGGCCCAGTATTATAACTTGTATTTGCCCGACGGCAAAACACCCATGAATACAGAGGATATTCCCCTGTTCCAGGCATTGCAAGGACAAAACGTTCGTGATGTGGAAATGATGATTGTTCCGCAGCATGGAACGGCGCGAATGCTGTTAGCAACTGGACAGGCAATTATTGCCGCAAACGGCGAAAAACAGGGTGCTGTTGTCGTGATGCACGACATTACACAACGCCAGCAGGCAGAAACTGCTCTGCGTGAGGGTGAAGCGCAATTATCCAGCATCTTCCAAACTATTCCTGATGGCATCACTATTCTAGATTCTACCGGACAGATTATTGCCGCTAATAAGGCAGCAGAGAGGATTTTAAGATTAACTAGCAGCGACATTGTGGAGCGAGGCTATAACGATCCATCCTGGTTAATTACAACCGTGGAGGGTCATCCTTTCCCAGAAGAGGAACTGCCGTTTGCGAGGGTTATGCAAACAGGTGAGCCTGTTTATGGTATTGAACATGGCATTAGCCATGCCGATGGAACTCGCAGGATTCTCTCGATCAATGCTTCCCCTTTGTTTGACGCAGAGGGACAAATTATCAATATCATTGCTGCTTTCAGCGACATTACTGAACGCAAGCAAACCGAAGACGAACGAGTACAGCTTGTTCAAGAACAGGCAGCCCGTGCTGTAGCAGAGAATTCTCAACAACAATCAGCATTTTTAGCCCAAGTAAGTGCTGTCCTTTCCTCTTCACTAGAGTATGAACAAACTCTCCAAAGCGTTGCAAAGCTGGCAGTTCCTTATTTTGCAGATTGGTGTAGTGTCGATCTGCTGAATGACGATCGCACAATTGGCCGGGTTGCAGTTGCTCATTCAGATCCCGAAAAAGTGAAGTTTGGCTGGGAGTTGGCTCAACGCTTTCCCAGACATCTCGATGATGGGTATGGCATTGCTAAAGTGATGCAAACAGGACAGGTTGAAATTGGGATTGAGATTACAGATGAACAGTTAGTTGCCGCAGTGCCGAATGCTGAATACCTGGAAATCATACGTGGAGTTGGGTTAAAGTCCTGCATCATTGCACCGCTACAGGCACGCGGGCGCGTGTTGGGTAGCATTACCTTTGTGTTTACTGAATCCGATCGCCGCTATCGCCTAGAAGACATTCCCTTGGCTGAAGATTTGGCTCAGCGAGCAGCGATCGCCATTGATAACGCTCGTCTCTATAATGAAACACAACAAGCGAAATTAGCCGCCGAACTCGCTGCTAACCGGACGGCTCGACTGCTGGCGGTGATGACAGCTTTGTCTGAATCCCTAACCTCGGCTCAAGTGGCTCAGGTGATTATTGAACAGGGAATGTCCGCACTCGGAGCAAGTTGTGGTTTGGTTGCGGTATTAAACCAGGATGCAAGCGAACTGGAGATTATTAAAGCCATCGGGTACGAGCACGTAGCAGAATTTCAGCGCAGTTTTTCGATTCATGCACCCTATCCTCTGGCAGAAGCCGTGCGAAGTGGGCAACCTGTTTGGCTAGAAACTATCGAAAACCGAATTGCCCGTTATCCTGATTTAGCCCAAGCTTATGCCAAGGCTGGTTCAAAAGCTTGGATTTCTGTGCCATTGTTGATTGAAGGACAAGCCGTTGGTGGACTGTCGCTGAGTTTTTCCACCCTTCCCCAGCTTTGTGAGAGCGATCGCGCTTTCGTTTTGGCACTGGCACAGCAGTCGGCGCAGTCGATCGACCGAGCAAGACTCTATGAGTCAGAACAGCAAGCACGGGCCGAAGCCGAAGCCGCTAACCGAATCAAAGATGAGTTCTTAGCGGTTTTATCTCACGAATTGCGAACTCCGTTGAATCCTATTCTGGGTTGGACTCGACTGCTGCGAAAAGGAACTCTCAATTCTGGGAAGATAGCAGCCGCTCTCGAAACGATTGAACGCAACGCCGAGTTGCAAGTTCAACTGATTGAGGATTTGCTGGATATTTCTCGCATTCTGCAAGGCAAGCTGAGTTTGAACTCTACTCCTATTAATTTGAAAACAACGCTGACAGCCGCGATCGAAACAGTTAATTTAGCCGCCGAAGCGAAAAACATTCAAATTCAAACTCAGCTAGAACCCAATGTCGGCGATGTGTTAGGAGATGCTACCCGATTGCAACAGGTTGTCTGGAACTTGCTTACCAATGCCATTAAGTTTACTCCAACTGGAGGCCGAGTTGAAGTTGAGCTAAAAAGGATTGATTCCTATGCTCAAATTCAAGTCAGGGATACAGGAAAAGGGATTAAGCCAGAATTTATTCCCTATGTATTTGACACATTTCGACAAGCCGATAGCAGTATTACGAGAACATTTGGTGGATTAGGGCTGGGATTAGCGATCGTGCGTCACGTCGTTGAGCTACACGGTGCAACTGTCAAAGCCGAAAGTTTGGGAGAAGGACAGGGAGCAACATTTACTGTCACACTTCCTTTATTCGCCAGAAGCAATGATGCAAACAGCGATCGCAACGATAATCTCTCACTCAAATCTCAGACTTCACCATTGGCTAGATTATGTATCCTGGCCGTCGATGACGAAGTAGACAATTTAGAGTTAGTTCAGTGTATTTTGGAGGAAGCGGGAGCCACAGTTATCTCTGTATCTTCAGCAAAAGATGCACTACAAAAACTCAATGAATCTAAGCCAGATGTTTTGATTGCTGATATTGGAATGCCACAAATTGATGGCTATATGTTGATTCGTCAAGTGAGACAACTTTCCACACAGGAGGGAGGAGAGATTCCCGCGATCGCCCTGACAGCGTATGCAGGGGAGACCAATCAAAAGCAAGCACTAGCAGCCGGATTTCAAAGGCATCTTCCCAAGCCTGTTGAGCCTGAAACGTTAGTGGAGACTATTGAGAAATTGCTTCATCCAATAGAGTAATATTAACTGCGGTTGCACTCCTGATGATTGTTGACTGTTAGCTGTTAACTGTCAGTCGAAAAACTGAATGAGATAAATTCCGCTTGCATCGAAATAGTCAAATCCAGTCAACAGTCAACAATTCCCGCTGGATGGTGCAACGAAAATTGATATAATTCATTGGCGTTAATCTGTGTTTGTCTGCCCTCATCTGCGGTAAAAAAAATAGAATTTTAGCAAGCGCAGATGACAAAGGATTAACGCAGATAAAGAGTAGAGAGATAGGAGTAATTCTGATGCTAACAGATTTGATATGATGGTTGAGTAAGGATTTCAAATTGATTATTCGAGATGTCTTTTGAGTATAGTCGGGGAAGAAAATGTCACGAATTGAGGGCTAGCCTAATGCTGCTTGGCTTAGATGTATGAATAGGCTCTGCTAAGGCGGCATTGCTCCCCAAACCCGATAATATATCCTTGACGCTTGCCCTGGGCCCACAACGCGGGAAATTTTAACTTGGCCCCACAGTTGGGAAATTCCGATCGCAACCTTAACCAATGTCGATCGCCTCCAGCCCACCAGTCCGCCAGTCCATCTCAGGACACGGCCGTGCCGTGTCCTTAGCCGTAACTTATCGGCGACAGCCTTCGGCGATCGCCCTTAACACCGCTAGCCGCACTTCTGGATGAGATTTTTCAAGCCCGTTAGCCCGAAAAATCCAGTGTCCGCCGCCCGCGTGCTCGATCGCAATCTTTTGTCCGTCAGGCAAAACTATTTGCCACCAATTCAACACTGTGGCTTTAATAAGGTGGCACTGAATTTCGTTCAGTTGAACCTCCATTAATTTCAGTTGACGCATGATTGGATTTTGGGCAGATGACTTCATGATTTTTCTCATTAAATGAATTCGACTGTTTCTCGGCTTTGATTTCACTTTGCCGATTTTTGAACTTAACTTCACCTTCCGAAGTTTTCGCCTTAACTTCCCTTTCCGAAGTTTTCGCCTTAACTTCTCTTTTACCACCTTTAGGGTCAACTTTGACTCCAAAACCTTTAGACTTAACTTTTCCTGGGGCAGAAGTTGAAGTCTGTTCCGTTGCCGGCTTCTTAAACTCCGCGTCTAATTGGTCTAAAATCTCCTCTTGTTCGGGAGTATGTTCCGCTGGCTGGTCTAAATTTCTGGGATTGTATTCGCCAACCAACCTTGCCAAAAATTCCGAAATTGACAGTCCGGCTGCGGCTGCTTTTTTCGTTAAAAGGGCGTAGGTGTCCGTTTTAATACGAATTTGTTTGAGCCGGAGGTTGGGATTGTTGTCAACTGTTTCGGCAATAGTTACTGCGGTAATCCTTTCTTTTGGTATGACATCGACAACTTCTTGCCACTTTTCCTGTAAACGACAGTCGCCATATTGGTCGGTAATTGCGTGTTTGAACAAAGGAACAACTTGAGCGACGCAGCTAGGCAAAATCTCAAATCCGGCTTTAATTAAGCGCAGGCAAATGCCAGCAGCTTTGATAATTTGCGTGCAGTAAAAATACTGCCTGCCTAAAGCTTGTTCGCAGTAACTTTTAAAAGTTTTGAACTTGTCTTTGTACAATCGCAGTTTTCGGATCGCGTCCAGCATGATTCCTTGACGCACGTAGTCTAGGAATCCCCTTTTAATTTCGCCTGTCAGGTAGTCTAAATCGTGAAAGGGAGATTGATTCTGGATTTCTTCTTCAAAGTCTAGCAGCGGGCCTGCAAAGTGAAAGTTGGAGGCGACATCGCCTAGGTAGAAGTTGTCAATAGATGTGGGCATGATCGGGAATGGTTCGAGAAATGGCACGATAGCACGGAAGTTGTGCGATCGCAAAGGAGAAGTTTTGGTCTGGATCTTTGATACAATTTTGAGTTGGGCTGTCTTGTGAGGTCGATCGACCTTTTACATGGCATCACCTCCTCGGCGTTGAGAAAAAAGGGGCTTGAGGTCTGCGCCCAACCCCCGAAAATACGCTTGGGTATGCAGGCATAATTGATAGACACAACAAATAAGGCGGTTCTTCAAACCTGCATTTTGACCTTGGAGGCTCGTTGAGTGGCCTTTGTTTTGCCTACCAACATGAAGTTTACGTCTTATTCAAGCCTTTGTCAAGACGTTTACATCATGAATATTTCGTCCTATGATAGAAGAAGATTTACAAGAAAAGGAGAAGTCTCCATTGAGACTACTCAGAGAACAAGCTGGACTAACACGCCCTCAAGTCAAAGAAAAAATCGGAATTTCCGAGCGAAGGCAAGCTGACTGGGAATTAGGCAAGGCTCTACCTAATGCTGAAAACATACTTGCTATGGCTAACCTATACCAAGTTTCTCTAAAAACTATGTTTGAGCTTTTAGGATTAGACGTAACTAAAATTCCCGATGACTTACCAAGTCGATCGCCCTCGCCGAACGACAACTAACCCGCAGGGGTTCGTCCATTTCTAGGGAAACGGGTTTGAGTCATGGACCCAAGCCCGGAAAATACTAAGGCTATAACTAAAAACTCAGAAGCCCGATCGACCTTTCATCCCTCAATCCGTAATTTTCCCTCTCAAAGCTTTAATCTGCCCTCGCTTGGTTTTGCTGTCGAGACGCTTGCGCTGGGAACTACGAGTTGCTTTGCTGGGTTTGCGCCTTTTCGGTATGACGATCGCACTTTTAATCAGTTCTTGCAGCCGTCTCAAAGCCTCTTCCCGGTTTTGTTCCTGGCTGCGGTGTTCCTGCGCCTTGATCACAATCACACCTTCGGAGGTGATGCGCTGGTCGTTGATTTGCAACAAACGCTCCTTGTAGCGATCGGGCAATGAGGAAGCTGGGATATCAAAGCGCAAGTGAATCGCACTCGCCACCTTATTTACATTTTGCCCCCCCGCGCCTTGAGAGCGAATCGCACTAATCTCGATTTCGCGATCGTCTATGAACACTGTATTAGAAATTTGTAGCATGATTCATCATCAGTGAAATTAAAGATACTGGGAAAGCAGTGCATCTTTTATATATAACTTAGTTTAGTATATAAGTTATTTACAGTTCTTAGCTGTCAAGATAAATTCGATGAGTTTTTTTCTATCCCATAAATCTACGTCGTTAGATTTAGCAAGATTGTAAGCATTGTCTGTAAATCTGTTCTTCGTGATTACTCTTCCTTTATTTCCTTTGTAATGTCTGACCGCTCCGGCTACTTCTTGAACTGCTTTAATCCCAACTGGATTTTTGCTTCTTTTCGCTTGAACCACGGTTTTGGAGCCATCTTTGTATAAAATTAAATCCGCCCCATAATCTTGACTATCTTGAGTTAAAGTAACAGTATAACCAAAATTTATAAAATGAACCTCTAGAAATTTTTCAAACTCTTTTCCCGTCATTTCATCCACTTCCAAAATACCACTGTCTAATAAACGCTTTTTTTCCTCTTCTTCTTTCAATGTATCCAATAACGATGTCGCAATCACACCCAAAACGGCAGCGGCTCTTCCAATAAAAGATTTCATAAAATTACATTTTTTTAATAAGGAGTAATTCTGATGGTAGCAGATTTGCTCAGTATAGTTATTTACTAAGATAACAAGTAAGTTCACAAGTACCTTGTGAGCTTACTTAGTGATTCTTTTAGATTTCCGATCTAGGAATTGGGCTTTTTGTCTGCACTCAAGTTCAAGTATGGTTCAAAGAGTCAGGCGAAAGTCAAGGGATGTTATAGTTGAGAACTGTAACAAAACTTTAATCACACCCAAACCGGAGTTTTAGAAAAAATTAATGGGGATACAGTGACAATGGGCAAGGCTGTAGCCTAAGATCGCCTTAAATTGTCAGTATCATCTCAAGGCAAGGGTGAAAAATGGCAGATATCAACGGCACGATGATGCAATATTTCCACTGGTACATTCCCGATCGAGGAACCCTGTGGGATGAGGTAAAAAATCAAGCGAAAGAATTGGCAGATGCGGGTTTTACGGCACTGTGGCTGCCCCCAGCTTACAAAGGAATGGGCGGGCAAAGCGACGTTGGATATGGGGTTTACGACTTATTTGATTTGGGAGAATTCGACCAAAAAGGTTCAATTCGCACCAAATATGGTACTAAGCAGGAATATTTGGATGCGATCGCAGCCCTGCACAAATCTCAGATCCAAGTCTATGCCGATGTAGTTATCAACCACAAAATGGGTGCAGATGCAGCAGAGATATTTAAGGCAACTCCTTATCCTTACCACAATCGGCTAAATCCCAAAGGTGGGTTGCAAGAAATCAAAAGCTACACCAATTTTAACTTTCCCGGACGCAAAGGTAAATATTCCCAATTTGAATGGCACTGGTGGCATTTTGACGCAGTAGACTACAACGATTACAATCCAGGCGATCGCGGTACAGTCTATTTAATAGAAGGGAAAATTTTTGATGACTATGTGGCCCTAGAAAATGGCAATTTTGCATATTTAATGGGGTGCGATCTGGATTTCCAGGATCGATGGGTACGAGATGAAATTACACGCTGGGGTAAGTGGTATCTCGACACCACAGGTGCCGACGGTTTTCGTATAGATGCAATCAAGCACATATCGTCTTGGTTTTTTGTGGAATGGTTGGATGAAATGGAGCGATATGTCGGCAAAGATTTGTTTGTTGTCGGTGAGTATTGGGCACCAAATATCGATATCCTGCACTGGTATGTCGGTTCAGTTAAGGGCAAAATGTCAGTTTTTGATGTGCCGCTGCATTACAACTTTCATTACGCCAGCCAACAGGGCGGTAACTACGATATGCGGCGCATCTTAGACGGTACAATGATGCAGCAGCAACCGACTCATGCAGTAACCTTTGTCGAAAACCACGACTCCCAACCGCTGCAAGCACTTGAATCTGTGGTAGAACCCTGGTTTAAACCTCTTGCTTATGCGATTATTCTATTGCGAAGAGAAGGTTATCCCTGCGTTTTCTACGGCGATTATTACGGTGTAGAATATGAAGATTGGGGGCGTGATGGCAATCGGTATAAGATTGTTATGCCCTCTTATCGATCGCTAATTGACAAGTTTCTCCATGCTCGCAAACACTTCGCCTACGGCCCTCAATATGACTATTTCGATCATTGGAATACAATTGGCTGGACGAGATTGGGCAATGGGAAAAATCCACAGGCAATGGCAGTAATTATGAGTGACGGCCCGGAGGGTTTCAAGTGGATGGAAGTTGGTAAACCTCATGCTAAGTTTGTGGACTTAACAGGGCATATTCAGGAACCTGTTTCTACTAACGAGTGGGGTTGGGGCGAGTTTCGCTGTCAAGGCGGTTCAGTATCGGTGTGGATTCAGGAAAAAGATTAGTTGGCAGTAATCTCATGTTCTATCTGTAAGGTGCGCCGAAACGCACCCTACAAAAATTAATTAATCGGTAGTACCGGTTTGCAGCGATTCTTTAGCAGTCTGCGTCCACTCTGAGTGGAAGAATTCGCCGCGCGGTTTGTCGGTGCGCTCGTAGGTGTGAGCCCCAAAATAATCACGCTGAGCTTGCGTGAGGTTTTGCGGCAATCTTTCGCGCCGGTAGCTATCGAAATAGTCCAGCGAGGCGCTAAATGCTGGCACTGCAATCCCCAGTTGGCAAGCAGTAGCTAACACGTCTCGCCAAGCCGATTGGCGATCGAGAATGCTCTGTTTGAACTCCGGCGCTAACAGCAAATTCGGCAACGTGGGATCGTCCTTGAAAGCTGTTTTAATCTTGTCCAAAAATCCAGCTCGAATAATACAGCCACCTTTCCAAATTCTGGAAATTTCGCTCAAACTCAAGTCATAGTTGTACGACTTCGAGGCCGCGCTCAACAGCGCCATGCCTTGTGCGTAGGAGCAAATCTTCGAGCAGTAAAGCGCATCCCGGACTTTGTTCACAAACTCTTTAGTATCGCCTTCGTACTTGCCGCTAGGCCCCGTCAGTTCTTGGGAAGCTTTGACGCGCTCTGCTTTGTAAGAAGACATGATTCTGGCATTCACAGCAGCGATAATTGTGGGAATGCTCACGCCCAATTCTAAAGCACTCATTACAGTCCAGCGGCCCGTGCCTTTTTGACCGGCTGCGTCCATAATTACCTCAACTAAGGGTTGCTTAGTTTCCGGGTCAATGTACTTGAAAATGTTAGCCGTAATTTCAATCAAAAACGAGTTTAGTTCGTCTGTTGTATTCCATTCGGCAAAAACTTCCTGCAACTGCTGGCCGTTCAATCCACCAACGTTTTTGAGCAAATCGTAGGCTTCAGCAATGAGCTGCATATCACCGTACTCAATGCCGTTGTGAACCATCTTCACGTAGTGGCCGGCGCCACCAGGGCCGATGAAAGTGACACAGGGGCCATCATCTACTTGAGCCGCAATTTTGGTGAGAATTGGCTCTAGTAGACCGTAAGCAGTGCGGGTGCCACCGGGCATCAAGCTAGCACCATTCAGCGCGCCTTCTTCGCCGCCGCTGATGCCCATGCCGACAAATCCCAGCCCCATCGATTCTAAATCTTTGGTGCGGCGTTCGGTGTCGTCGTATAGCGAGTTGCCGCCGTCAATAATCATGTCGCCCGGTGACAGCATGGGTTTGAGCTGGTCGATGACCGCATCTACGGGTTTCCCAGCTTGCACCATGACTAAGATTCGGCGCGGGGTTTCTAGGGCATCGACGAATTCTGTCAGAGTCTTGGTGCCTACAATGTTCTTGCCGGGGGCGCGTTGTGCCATGAAGTCGTCGGTTTTGGCTGCGGTGCGGTTGTACACAGCCACGGAGAAGCCTCTGCTTTCGACGTTGAGCGCTAGGTTTTCGCCCATCACTGCTAGACCGATTAAACCAAAATTTTGCTTTGTCATGCTAATAACCCGCTTGTTGTTCCCGCTTGAGGATTGATTTGCGAGAGAGGAAAGCGAGGCGGGGTGTACCGCTTTCCGGTGGACTAAAAGTATTGGACAATAGACCTAGGAGGTTTAGGTTTATTTTTATATTCTCAGAATTGCTGTTTGGTAAATCAGTAGGGTTTTTTTAAGATTTAAGGGATATTAATGACGCGGGCAGGTGATGATAAGGCAGGTATTATGTCGATCGCGGTAACGGTAGATACAAACAAGCGGACATTTTGAGGAAAATTTAGGAGACTGTTGTAACTATGGAAGATTTACAGTATCTCGCGGCCTGGGTGAAAGAGCAACACGCTCGCGAGTATATTTTGACTTGGCTGCTGAGTCAACAGGGGCTGTGGTGGTCGGATGGGGATATTTATCAGGCTGTTTTGCAAAAGTCGGGAAAGCTTTTGAAAGCTTATGTTCAAAAAAGGCAAGCGGGAGAGTTATTTGAGGGAATTTCTGAGAAGTTGGTGGAAGATGATAATTGGGATGATTTGGTGCTGAGTTTAGGGCGAATTGTTGCTGTTTATCAAGAGGAATTGCTGAAGCTGCAAGAGCGCGATCGCAAGGGGGATGGGCTAAAAAAAAATTTGATTAGCCAACCGTTGACTGGAGATCCTTTGCCGCTTTTGGAGGTGCAGCAAGCTTTGCCAGATCCTTATGCGGATACGTTGACGGGGAGATAATTGCTCATCATTTTTGTGGATGGAGGCTCATCTCAGAAACCGGGTTTCTTCCCTTATTTCTCGTACTCAACCCAAATTGTCGCAGAAACCCGGTTTCTCGCCACTTGGGCGACAGTTCTGGATCTAGATTCAAGGATTGAGAATAGGTGTAAGATCTAGAAGAAATCCGGGAAGTACATCTTCACCCGAAAGTGTAGGCGGTTGGTCAAAAGAGAAATTAATCACTTCTGCTACATCTTCAGACAACCGATAGATTTCTACTAAAGGCGTTTGGGGGTCAATTAGCCAACCTAAGCGACAGCCGTTAGTTCGATAATACCGCATTTTAGCCCGCAATGTTTCTAGGGAATCAGTTTGCGAGCGCAATTCTATTACAAAGTCCGGGCACAGGGGAGGAAATTTGCGCTTATCTTCTGCGGATAATGCTTCCCAACGTTCTAGGAGTACCCAAGCAGCATCAGGGGAACGCTTCGCACCGTTGGGTAATTGAAAGATAGTGGAAGAGTCAAAGACTTTTCCTAATTGAGTCTGACGATTCCACAAACCGAGTCCCAGGTTTAGATCGGAATTTCTGATGCCGCTTTCGCCGCCTGTTGGAGGCATAATAATTAGTTCTCCTTCGGGGGTTTGTTCTAATCGCCACTCTTCATTAGCGATGGACAATTGATAAAATTGTTCGTCGGTTAAAGCGACGGCTGCAGGTAGGTTGAGAGTTATAGTTTCCATCGTTGATATTATTGCCAACTAGGTTGGTTTTATTATAACTCGCACTTTCTGACAATTTTCTCAAAAAGATCGCATTCAACAGTAAAACAGGTATCTCTGCTTTACCTCGAAGCCTAGATCCCCCTAAATCCCCCTTAAGAAGGGGGACTTTGAATCGAACTTTTGTCCCCTGGTTAAGAAGCGGGAATTTGTATTTGACTTTTGTCCCCCCCCTTTTTAAGGGGGGCTAGGGGGGATCGAGACTTTGCCACAAAACAAATGAGATTAATCTCTCATAAATCTATCTCGCACAATCATCCCAGGAACCGGGTTTGTTCCGAGATTTCTCGTACTCCACTGAAAATTGTCCCAGGAACTCGGTTTCTCGCCACATAAGGAGAGAAATTAGATCGCCAATCCGCGATAATTTATCACAATCACCCGCGCCAAATTCCCCACGCTAACCCACAAGTCCGGCGGGGGTTTAAAACCCCTGGCGGACTGTTTGTTTAACTCTAAATATAGCTGCTAGCTTGACGGGTGAACATTGAGCAGTAAATTCCGTTTGATGCTATCAATTCGTCGTGAGTTCCTATTTCTGCTATTTTACCGTTTTCCATGACGGCGATACGATCGGCAATTTTTGCTAATCCCAATCTGTGACTGATGACTATGGTTGTTTTCCCGGCGGCTATTTGGCGGAAGATGCTGTAAATTTCGTGTTCTGTCTTGGGGTCGAGGGCGGCGGTTGGTTCGTCAAAAATTAGAACTTCGGCTGTAGAAAGCCGCATTAAGGCGCGGGCGATCGCAATTCTTTGCCACTGTCCCCCCGATAAGTCTATGCCGTCTTCTAATTGTTTCCCCAAGGGTGTCTCTAAACCTGCGGCAAGACTATTTACTTTTGCGCTTATTCCTGCTTCGGAAATAGCTTCGTTAATTGCGGTGTCATCCGACAGTGAAAGCAAGTCGCCGAAACCGACGTTTTCGCGAACTGTCGAGGGGAAACGGGCGTAATCTTGCATGACGACGGCGATGCGCGATCGCACGTATGCTAGAGGGTACGATCGCAAATCTTTGCCGTTCCAGTCGATCGTACCGCTTGTCGGGTCGTACAGGCGGCCGAGGAGTTTGCCAAGGGTTGTTTTACCCGCGCCATTTTCACCAACAAGCACTAGCATTTCACCCTGATTAATCGTTAAGTTGATATCTTCAACCGTGCTTTTATTGCTACCGGGATAGCAGAAAGATAAATGCTTAATCTCGATGCCAATTTTATCTTTTGTGGGGCGCGCATCTTGCCCGTCTTCTGATAAGCTAGGCAGGCGAGACGCCACATCAACAAGCGGAGACTGCAATTCGGGTTTGAGTTCCAAAAGTTGAAAAATCGGACTAACGCTGAGAGAGATATCGTACAAATTAGTAGAAGTGTTAATCAGCATATGCAAACTTTGCTTTACTTGAACAATCAAACCCGAATAGAGTGCTAAATCGCCCAAAGTATAGCGACCACCCAAAGCTCCCATTACTACATAAATAAATGGCAAAGCCACTCCAATTCTACTAAACATCGACCATAAAAGTACAACAATTGCTCCTTTTTTTCGGATTTGCTGCATCTCGCTAAAAAATTGCAAAAACTGACCCTGCCAGCGTTTGAGCCAAAGTTCTTGCAACCCAAACAAACGCAATTCTTTAGCATATTCTTCGCCCGTCAAGACTCTACTGGATAAGTTCATTTCGCGGCTGATTTTAGCTTGCTTTCTTTGAACTCTCCAGATGATTCTGCTATATTTTCTTTGGGTGTAAATTGAGGGAGCTGAGGAGATTAACATCAGCAATGGCACCCACCAAGCTATCGCAGCAGCAAGGCCTATCGAGGGAATAAATATAAAAATTCCCGTGATGGTCATGCTGATGGTAAATGCTAGTTGCTGTATTTTGGATACTCCGGTTTTTGCGAGTTCTACTATATTTAATAGTTCCGGGTTTTCAAAGAGGGCAATATCGTCGAAATTGGCGACTTTTTCGAGGACTTTTCCTTCGACAAAGCCTTGAACGCGATCGCGCAAAGATGTCGCGACAAAAGAGTTCATTGTGTCTAGGGCATCGCCGACTAACTTGAGACTTAAGACTCCGGCAATACTCCACAGCAATATTGGCCGGGAAAGCATCAAAGCAAAGGGCTGTGCTGTTTGGGTTTGCGACAGCAACCGAGATACTTCATCAATGATTAATTTATCTAAAAAAAGCACGGCAGATGGGGCAGCACCGCCGATGATGTTGAGTAATATTAAATTGCGGAGTTCTATTGGTGCGGCTTTGATTATCAGGCCCAAGCTGCGCCACAAAGCTTGGAATGTGGTAATTTGGATGGGTTGCATTATTTGTGGGTAGGTGTCGGGTCTAGTCATCCCCGGACGCTATATTATAACAGTATTTATTAACTGTTTGCCAAACAATGACAGGGCGCAGTATTGGTCTTTATCCTCAATTTTCCCAGGTTGGTTGAAAATTTATGAGTGCATTCATAGCTCGTTCCAAACTGGGGGAATTAGTCTGTGCTGACGCCACCTGCCAACTTTTATTGACAAACTCGATCAGTTGACCGTTGTAGTCTTTACCAATTTTAGCCGTACTATTAGGAGGGGGGACGATCGCCTCCCGCAGATTTCGCTTCTTTGACTTTTTAGCCAAATTGATTAAAAGCTGCTTGGGGTCAGGAATTCGATCCGCGTCGCCCGGAATCAAGTCTACTGAAATACCCAGAAATTGGGCAAAGCCCTCTCGATGTGCAAGTAACCACGCTTCCACTTCTTTAACAGCAATCCGAAACAGCAGATTAGGATGTTTTGGTTGAGTTAACCACTCCGAAATAATTACTAACGGGCATTCTGCATTATCCAAATCAGTTAATACTAAGTATGGCATTCCCTTTGCCGCATAATTTAATCCAGAAATAATCTTTTTAATTTTGCCATATCCTCTCTGATTCAAGCACTGTCCCACTGAAAAAGGACGTTGAGACTGTTTGAGCATTTGTTTAAGAACTGCTTCACTCAGTGCATCCTCAAACACTAAATTGATGGGAATATCCGTCATTTGAATAAACTCAGTTTTTCAATCGCGGGCGGCGCTGTGAGAGGAAGTGCCGCATCGGCTATGCTTAAATTTCCTTCTAATAGCATTTTGATTTGTTCATTACTTGAAGCAAGTTTTACCTGAGTTCCTTCAGGAGTCGGTGTCATTAGCAGCACCTCTTCGCCGCCAATGCCTTTGTCTGAGAGTAAATCAGCACTATGGGTACTGAGAATAACCTGTCGCTTTCTCGGACGCTGAAGGCGATAAATTAGAGATGGAAGATGGCTAACAATCGCTGAATTTAAGGAAAGTTCTGGTTCTTCTAGTAACAATAATGACTCGCTTTCTAACAGCGACCAGAGCAAACCAATTAACCGTAACGTTCCGTCAGAAAATTGGTCTTCCCGTTGTTTTCCCGCTCCTGGTCGCCAATGTTCGTAAACAGCTTCCAAATGCGGAACTCCCATGACATCTTTGGTATCTGTGAGGTTTTTCAATTGTGGGACAGCCAGCTTTAAAGCATCTTCAATTTTTTTTAATCGCGATCTTCGAGTTTTTTCGGAAGTTTTAACAACTCGCTCTAAAAAAGTTCTACCAAAAGGATCTTCGGAAAGCCCCGGGGTAGAAAAAGCTTCGGGATGGCGAACCAACTGAGGAATTAAATGTAAATATAAAATCGATTCTAAAAATTTAGAAATTTCTCTAAATTCTGCATTGGCATTAATTTGCTCTAAATAAGTCTGGGTGAGACGTAGCTCATCTTTGTCATCTTCTTCAGTAGGGCGATTGACAATTTGCCGCTCGCCTTTCCAAACTCGTTCGTAGGCAACAATCGGCTCATTTTTTCCACCTTTTCTCTGTTTAATTCCCAGCGCATACGTCCACAAGGGCTGTTCATCATTAGATTCTGAAAGCTGAATTTCTATTTCTACATCTGAATAACGGCGCGCATAAAGACTGCGAATTTTTGACACGCCACGTCTATCGCTCACGGCTTTCTGCAATCCGCCTCCTGCTTTAGCCAGATCCCGCAAAAAGCGCAATGAATCGAGAAAGTTTGACTTACCACAAGCATTAGGGCCTACCACAAAAACGCGATCGCGCAAATCAACATTCACTGACTGAAAATTGCGCCAATTTTTCAGAGCTATATGGGAGATAATCATACTGATAAAATTTCCATTGTTATTGTAATTTTTTAAAATTTTTGCGCTCTTGGGGGGAAACACTATCCTCAAAACCTTTACTTTACAATTTATCCAACCCCTTTGCCGAATTTTTTGGATATTTTTTTGGGATTTCTCTAACCCGTTAACATCTTTGCTACCCTAGAAATGAATTTTATCTAGCCACAAAGGAATCACAGACGATCGCCCTTTCCATCTCAAACTCTGCCAGATCGAGCGATCGCCCTGAATGCCACCATAGCATAAACCGCTTTATGCCAAAATTATCCAAATGTCAAACGTCGCGCCGTACCATCATCTGTAAATCGCTGTTCGCCAACGCCAACAACTTCCACAATAACTTCGCGTTCAGATATCAAAAATTGACCCTCGCGCGCGGCAATTTCAACGATGATTTTTTCCCCTTCCAAATACACCTTGTAATTAGTCGTAGCCCAGACACCTTTTTCATGTTCAAAACTGTGTCCGTCGTCCTCATAAAGCGTCCATTCACCGCTTCCGGGCCAAATTCGCATTTTTAATGACTCAAGCGGTTCTTCGCTGACAAACTGCCTCACAGGTGCGATCGCAATTATGCCCCCGCCCCGCACGTAAAGCGGCATTCTCTCCAAAGGTGCATGGGCTAAAATGTGCGTCGGGCCGTGATAGCATTCGCCCGTCCACCAATCGTACCAAGTCCCCTCCGGCAAATACACGGCGCGATGCTCAACTCCGGGGCGGTAAACAGGTGCAGCCATCAGCGACGGGCCGAGCAATACTTGATCGTAAAGGTGATAAGTTGTGCGATCGCGCGGAAATTGATATAGTAACGGTCGCAAAATCGGTGTTCCCGTCGTCGCAGCTTCCCAAAACAAGGTGTAAATGTAAGGCAACAACTGATAGCGCAAATTCATGTATTCGCGGCAAATCTTCTCAGTGCGATCGCCAAAAACCCACGGTTCGTGTTGGGCCGTATTTATCGCCGAATGACCGCGCATCAAGGGATACAGCATTCCCACCTGCATCCACCGCGCGAACAATTCAGCGGTTGCATTCTCCGCAAAACCCCCGATGTCGCAACCGACAAACGCCACGCCGGAAAGCCCCATATTGCAAAGCATCGGTAGCGACATTTCTAAGTATTCCCACTGCGATAGATTGTCGCCCATCCATACCGACGAGTAACGCTGAACGCCCGCAAAACCCGATCGCGTCAGCACAAAAGATCGATCGCCAGATCGCACTTTTTGCAACCCCTGTGCACAAGCTTTCGCCATCATCAACCCATACAAATTGTGCGTTTCCGCGTGGGTAGCGCCTTCGGATTCCGGGCCTTGCGGTGCATCCATCGGAAACCAGATGTGTTGGTGGCCGTCGCCAAAAGGCCGTTCTGCGATCGAAGGTTCGTTCATGTCGTTCCAAATCCCCGCAACGCCCATATCTGTGAGGTTTTTGTGCAATTCGCCCCACCACTCGCGCACCTCTGGCCGCAGGAAGTCGGGAAACACCGCTTTTTCCGGCCAAACGTAACCGTGGAATAGCCTTCCCTCTGCGGTGCGGACGAAATAGTCATTCTCCACACCCCGATCGAATACTTCATAATCTCCTTCCGGTTCGTACTTGACACCGGGATCGACAATCGTGACAACCTTAAAACCGGCTGCTTTCAAGTCTGCGATCAGTTTCGCGGGATCGGGGAAACGCTTCGGGCTCCAGGTAAAAACGCGGTAGCCGTTCATATAGTCGATGTCGAGGTGGATGACATCACAGGGAATCGCCCGATCGCGAAATTCCTTCGCCAACTCGCGCACAACGTCCTCGGATTCGTAACTCCAGCGGCATTGGTGGTATCCCAGCGCCCATTTTGGCGGAAGCGGCATCCGGCCTGTTAACTGCGTGTAGGTGGCGAGAATTTGGGCGGGTTCCGGGCCGTAAATGATGTAGTAATCGAGTTCCCGGCCTCTGGTTTCCATCCGCAAAACTCCCGGTTGTTGAGCGCCGATGTCGAATTGACTCCAAAATGTCGTGTTGAAGAAAATGCCGTAAGCGCGATCGGGATTCAGGGCGATATAAAATGGGATCGCCTGGTACATTTCATCGCTGAGGGAATTGTAGTCAAGCGCGTCTATTGTCCAGTTTGTCTTGACTTCGGAGAGTTTGTCGAGAAAGCCGGTGCGTTGTCCGAAACCGTAGAAGTGTTCGTCTGCTTCGATGCGTTTCCAGCCTGCGGTTGCACCTGCGCGCCATCCCATACTGGGATCGCAGTCGCTAGCAAAGGGTTTTCCCGATTTGTCAAAGCATTCGATTGCAGCACGAGATCGCTTGACAGAAATTTTTATTTGCGATGTTTCAATTTCAATTTTTTCTTCTGTTTCTCGCACTTCCAATGGTATAATTTCCCACTCTTCGTCAGGGACAGTTATTGAGTGCGATCGGCTGTTAAATTCACCTGTGGGGGACATTCGCACTCTGATTAAATTCGGCGCGAGGATGCTGATGTTTAGGGAAGTTTCACCGCAATTAAAGTGAAAGGTGCGATCGGTTTTATTTATGGATTCTACCGAACCGATTGTTGACCAAGGCTGTTCGGTTTTTTGAAGTTTTCCGAAGTATTGCGGCATATACGATTTGGTAATTGGTAATTTGCAATTAGTAAACCGATCGTGCAATCCGCACTTAACTACTGTCATCTAGCTAAAGGAGGAATATAACTTGTCAGCATTTCAAGTAAATTAACAAATGCGGGAAAATAGACTTCAGCAATACCGTGGATAGCCAAATAAGCTACTATAAAAAATGAAACAGGTATCCATAAATCAAGTAAGAAAAAACTTTAATGAGCTATAATATCGAGTGCGACTGCTTTCCACAACTCATACGGAATATCAGTTAAACAACTCTAGCACTCCTCGCCTCAATTGTGAACTATTCTCTTCTCTTCCTTCGCCTCTTCGCCGTTCATTATATCCGGCAAAAAACAAAGTGGAGCTTTTGCGACAAAATCACGAAATCTCCACTTTTATCACTATTCTAGTGGCTGCAACAAAACTCTTGCATTCACTCGATATTACTTGTACAAAACAGTTTCTTTCAAAGTAGCTATTTTACCTAGCACTTCATCAAGATCCTCTTGCGACGCCCCGTGGGCAATGATGGCATCGGTCAAATGCTTCACAATCGCATCAAAGTGTTCTGGCTGTAGATTCAAACCTGAGTGAGCCTTCTCCATTGAACGACCTGAGTATTGCTTGGTGCCGCCGAGAGCATAAGAGATAAAAGCAGTTTGATGGCGGGCCTGCTTTGCCATATCTGTATGATCGAAGAAGTGGCTCACTACCTCATCAGCCAAAACATCGCGGTAAAAATCATCAACCATCTCTTTAATAGCTGGCTCTCCACCCATTTTTTCGTACAATGTTGTTGGCATATCGTTTCAGCGAGTTGTTTTTTTTTACTTACTCTTTAATTATAGCTGGGCGCTTTCTTTTTTTGGCTCTGTGAAATATTAATTTAATCTGAAATAATTATTTAGTAACTTTTGCGACTGCGGGTATTTTGTAGACTACCCTCTATTTGTCAACTTTATTAACGTTCTATCGCCAGTTAGAGATTGTCGATCGCCCTCCCAGCATTTTGACCTAATGCACGGATTGCTTTTTTTAGCAAGATGTTTCCTACACAGCGCCAACACACATCTGTTTTCCAGCTAGCAAGCTCAAGAAATCGGTGAGCAAACAGTGGCCGGATGCGATCGCAATTTCCGCGATCGCCCCTGCAATTGGACAAGTTAACATAAATGGGAGATCGGCTGCCCAGCGGCATCATGTATCATGGAATTGCAAATATAATCTTCTCACCACAACGATCGCCTGTATAGTAATATTTGGCAGTTGCTAATCGGTTGCGACACTTCCGGGCGATCGCCCGCAGTTAAGAAAAACCTTTGACTTAAGTACGCGGACACAAATAAACATTATTATGTCATTGCGCGGAACGAAGCAATCCCAAGTCTGAGCGATTGCTGCATTTCTATCTGCTGTTTCCTTAAACTTTGATGATTTTTGAGTGCCTTGAAATACTATAGCCAACATCCTAACGCTTTCTCGATCGACTACCTCAACGACTTGCGAGGAGCAATTCTAGCCTCCCCTTATCTAGCAATCAACAACCTCAATCGCGATTTCATTGGCACAAAAGGGTTTTCCGTAGTGTTTCAACGTGCGGAAATCGCCGAAGTAGAACGGCGGTTTCCCTTGTTCAAACCCTATCTAGACCAAGCATTACAGCCTGAATGCAATGCTTTTTACCTCAACCCTTTGTTGCTGGGTGAAGGTTCCCGCGTCGATCCGCATATCGATCGATCTTTGCGATCGTACTGCAAAACTGTTGAACCTCCCGCAGCCGTCAGCGTTTTATACGTGCAAGTACCGCCGAACTTGCAAGGGGGAGAGTTGATACTGCGGCGCAACAAACAGCAAGTCGGGCAGATTAAGCCGCAATCGAATTCGCTGGTGTATTTTCAAGGAGATTTGACTCACTCTGTCAACGCTGTTAAAAGTACCGGAACTCGTTTGAGTTTGGTTTGCGAACAGTACAGTTTGAGCGAAACAGAACTGCAAGATATTCCAGGATTCACAGTGGAATCTAGGGCCGTGAAAGCAAAAAGCAAGTAATGTTTATTATCTCAAAAAAATAGCATTTTTGACAAGCAAAATGTCTCCCAAAGCAGAAATTTCTGTCAAACTACCTACAAAACAAACTTAAATACCCAGCTCTATCTTGGGCGCTTGTTTATACCAGTAAAAAAAGAATCCAACTGTAGGGTAGTGAACCAAACCCTTAGTTCATTAGTCGTTGCCAATTCTTTAAGATCAGGACTTACGCAACAGTCACAAGACTTTTAGGTATGTTGTGGCGCTCGGCTCGCTCTTAGGATATCAAATAGCGCTGAAGCGCAACAACATAGCTTTGTTTAACGATGCCCATTGTGTAAGTCCGGTTTTTTAAGGATTGCAGATTTCTGCGAGCGCTTTTTCTTCGGGATGATTAGCAATATAATTGCTCAGCCATTGGCAACTTAGTTTCATTAAACTATCTACATCAAGTTCCAAATTCCAGATTCTTAAAGTAGAATCATCGCTGGCAGAAACAAGAGTTTTACCGTCGGGACTGATGTTAACGTCATTAACTCGATCGCTATGTCCCTCAAAAGTTTGTAGGGGCAGCGCCTCCGATCCCGTTTGGCCGTCTGCTACATTCCACAGTTTAATTGTGCGATCGAAACTTGCAGATGCGATCGTTTTGCCGTCGGGACTGAAACTAATGCTTTTTACCCAAGTTCCGTGTGCTTTAATAGTTTTGAGTTCGATGCCTGTTTTTGCATTCCACAATTTAATGGTGCTGTCATCGCAAGCAGATGCTAAAATTTTGCCGTCGGGACTGAAACGGAGGCTGGTAATTCGGCTGTTATGGGCTCTCAGAATCCTTCTTGGAGTAGATTCTAAATTGTTTAAAGCCCAGAAATAGATTGTGCGATCGTTCCCTGCGGATGCTAAAGTTTTGCCATCGGGACTGAATGTGACACTTCTAACTCTTTCGAGATGTCCTGTAAAAGTTTTGATTTGGGCACCGCTTTCTAGATGCCACAATTTAACAGTTTTATCGACTCCTGCTGATGCTAAAATTTTACCGTCGGGACTGAAAACAACGCTATCAATTCCCCTCTGATGTCCTGAAAGAGTTTTGATTTCGGTGCCCGTTTCTAGGTTCCACAATTTAATAGTTTTATCGCTTCCTGCGGATGCTAAAATTTTGCCGTCAGGGGCGAAACTGACGCTGGTGACAGCACCTCGATGTCCTAGAAATGTTTTGATTTCGCTGCCGTTTTGTGCATTCCACAATTTAACAGTGCGATCGCTGCTACCGGAGGCAACTGTTTTGCCGTCGGGCGAGAAAGTCGCACTCAAAACCTGACGGCGGTGGCTTTCTAGAACTTTCGGTTCGATGCCGGTGAGGTTCCAGAGTCGTACCGTGCGATCGGTACCTGCCGTTGCCAAAGTGCGGCCGTCGGGACTGAAACTAAGGCTCGAAACCCTGCCGCTGTGTCCTTTGAGCGTTTGCGGCTCGATGTTTCCTAACTGCGATAAATTCCACAATTTGACGGTGCCGTCTTCGCTAGCGGTAGCCAGAGTTGGGGTGTTGCTGCCCCGAGGACTGAATTTGACGTTCCAGACTTCCCTGCTATCGGCTTGCAGGGTTTTGAGGAGAGTCAGCTTTTCGACATCCCACAGCTTGACTAAACCGTCTTCGCCAGCGGATGCTAGGGTTTTGCTGTCCTCGGAGAAACTGACACTTCTGACAGCATTGGTATGGCCCTTCAGCGTGGCAATTTCCGTTCCGTCTGCTGGATTCCAGAGTTTTACAGTGCGATCGCTACCCGAAGATGCGATCGCCCTCCCGTCCGGCGAAAAAGTGACGCTTGTTGCCCAGCCCCTATGTCCGGTAAAGGTTGTGAGCAAAGTGCCGTCTGCTGGATTCCAGAGTTTCACAGTGCCGTCGGAACCCGAAGATGCGATCGCCAATCCGTCGGGAGCAAAACTGACTCCTCTCACCCAGCCCCTATGCCCTGTAAGGGTTCTAATTTCTGTGCCGTTTTCGAGGTTCCAGAGTTTGATAGTAGCATCGTCACTAGCAGATGCGATCGTCTTGCCGTCAGGTGAGAAACTGACAGTCCAAATGTTGTCGCGGTGTCCGGTGAGGGTTCTGAGTAAGATGCCGTCTGGGTTCCAGAGTTTGACAGTATCGTCTTCGCTAGCGGATGCGAGGATTTTGCCATCGGGCGAGAAAACGACGTTTCTGAGGACAGCTTGGTGGCCGAGGAGCCGATCGCGCTCTCGGATGCTGTAAATTGCTTGTTGGAGGGCGATCGATACTTGCATTTTAGTTTCGGATTTGACCGGACTGAATGCCTCTAATTTTTTAAGTTTATGTGCTGCTTGCAGTGCTTCGATCAGTGCTGGAAAAGGGTTTGAGGCTAAAGTTGTCTTTGAGGACAAACTTTCGAGGACTATTTTAGTTTCTGCGAGTTCTCGATCGGCTTTAATTACTTGCAATTGTACGCCGATAGCTGCTGCTAAAGATATCCCTAAAATTGTCGAGCCGATCGCAATTATTTTTCTAGCTTGTTTTTTAGCTAACGTTAACTCTGTTTTAGCTTGATGCTGAGCCAGAGTTAAAGTTTCATTAGCTTGTGCCAATATTTGACTTTCCTCAGCTTGCAGTGCAAAAGCCAATTCAACTTCTCGCTTTTCCAAATCTTGAGATGCTGCTAAAAAGCGGTAATCCAAATGGCTTAAACTTTGATATTTAGCCCATTCCAAAGCTTCTTGCAGCGCCTGACCCCGCAGCAGCCGCGAATTATCCTCAAAATTGGCAGCATTCCAAGCATTAAAATTTTCTGAATAAGGTCGCAGCTTTCCTAACTGTTTTTCCACCCATTCAAGATTAAAAACTTCCGCATAAATTCGGTTATAAACTTTTAGTTTTCCGTGCTGTTGCACCACTAAACCTGACAGTCGCAATTCCGTTTGTTCGGGACTGCCATCAGCAATCACCCCCCCCAGCCCCCCCTTGCTAAGGGGGGGAGCAAGAGTGGCTATGTCTTCCTCTGCCAGGGGTGAAGTAGCAGCATTTAGCCCCCCCTTGCTAAGGGGGGGTTGGGGGGGGTTGGCCGATTGCAAGATTTGCTGGTAAAGCCCCAATAACTGCCCCGCTTTTTGCTGATTTCTCAAAAGTCGATCGCGAATAGTTTTCAAATGTTCAGGCTCATCCTGAGACTCCCAATTCTCCACAATCCGCAACTTCACCAACCCCTCAACTCCGTCCTCCTGTGTGGAACAGGCATCCTGCCTGTCTGTGGGGGTGGAACAGGCATCCTGCCTGTCTTTCTCAGCGTCCTCTGCGCCTCTGCGGTTAACTTTCTTCAACTCCTTTTCCAGCATTAACTTGCACAGCTTTTGCGTCAAAAAAGGTTGTCCCCCCGTCCAATCCAAAATATCTGCGATCGCACTTTCAGGATTGGCAACTTGCCCCTGCCAACCATTAATTAAAGGCTGCACTTCATCAATCTGAAAACCGCGTAAATTGATCGCCTTACCAATATTAAAAGGAGTTTGAGTTTTATCAGCAATCAAATCCGAAGGCGTCGCCACCCCCAACAGCGCAAAAGTCAAACGCCGGTACAGAGGATTGTCAACTCTTTGATTGTAAAACCAGCGAATCAGAGCAAAAAACTCATCAGCCGAAAAATTCATGCTCAATACTCGATCGATCTCGTCAATAAAAATAACTATATTTTGGGAAATTTCAACTAAAATAACTTCTTCGATAAACAAACTAAACCGCTGGACGGGAGATAACAAGTCCCGGCGTTCGCGCCACCAATTCCGCCAATTAATTTTATTACCTAGCTGACAGCTACTGACCAAAGAATTGACAATGCCTGCATACCACTTTTCGGGAGTTACATCTTCCTTGCCAATCCCAGTTAAATCGATAAAAGCGCACACAGTACCTTCAGCTTGCAATTTTTGCATCGCCCGCACCCGCAAACTAGATTTGCCCATTTGCCGCGAATTCAAAACGTAACAAAACTCACCCGCTTTCAAACTTTCGTAAAAGTCCCAGTCTGCTTGTCGCGTCACGTAACTCGACGCATCTGCGGGGAGACTCCCGCCAATCTGATATTCATAACTAACTGGAGATTCTTTCATCATTGCTTGCACCAAAATCTAGATTTGATTGTACGATCGCAAACCTGACTATGTAGAGATTTAGCAAAAAACCTGATTTTTGCTGATTTTGATGATGCTTTGTCAGGCTGCACCTGATTTTTTCCGATAAATTCCGAGTGCGAAGATATTTATCAATTCCTATAATACCTGATTTTATCACCATTGCAGTTCAATAGTTTTACGAAGAAACTGATAACAGAAAGCGAAAGGTGCAGCAAACAAATACAAACACTTAGCGCTTTGACAAACTCAGAATACACTCATAAATAGGATTACTACCATGACAGAACTTAGAACGATCGCCGATGCTAACATTTCTACCCTGAGATTTGGTTTAATTGAAAACTTGACCGACGTTCCACGGAGAGAAACCGATGGCGATCCGAATCCCAGTAAATCTCCTTTTATTGAAGACTTTACCGATGTTCCCCGGACAGAAGACGATGGTAATCCAATGGTAGAAATACGTGAAGTAATCGCCGCAGATAGCAACTCTACTAACACCTTATTCGGCAGCATCGATAAAATCACTGGCTTACCCAATGACAACATACAGGGAACGCCAGGAAACGACTACCTAGTAGGAAAGCATTACAAGGACGATGCCATCTTTGGCGGTGGCGGTGCAGATACACTCAAAGGCCTTGACGGTGACGACTTCCTATTTGGCGGTACTGGCAACGATCAAGTCTATGGCGGTGGCGATTCCGATTGGCTAGAAGGGAATAGCGGCAACGATTTTCTTGTTGGTCACGCCAATGGTGACGGATACGATTATTATGAAGTTGATACCTTAATTGGCGGTTCCGGAGCCGATACATTCTCGCTAGTTATCGACGGCCCAGAGTTTGAAGTTCCTTATTTAGATGGCTTAGGCGAGCACGCTTATGCAATTATTCGGGACTTTAAGAAAGCCGATGGAGATGCAATTTTGATGGTCGGTCAAAAGCAAGACTACGAATTTGTATCGGGATACTACAATTACGGCAATGACTCTCTGAAAGACACAAAAATATTTTATCAAGGTGACATGATTGCCGTAGTTTCGGACACAATGACTGCGGATTTAACCCTGTCATTCGTCTAATTATCTCTGTATGGCGCTGCACACCTTCCACTTCGCTCCGCCCATTCTGGGCGTGTCAACTTAAGGCAAAAAACCCCGCTTGCCTGCGGTTGGAAACCGCTCGTCTGGGTGCAAGTCGAATGTGGCGACGCCCGTCATCGAACTTGCACCCTTGCCTACACAAACAAAATTCATCTACGTGGGTTTCGCTCAATCTCTACGCCCTAATTTTGAAGAACAAGGAGCAACTGAAATGGCAATTATTAATGGAACCCCTTTCAATGACGACGATACCTTCAATAACGGTCAATTCCGACCCAAGTTAGTTGGTAAAGATCCTGAATGGATGCAAGGCCCCAATGGCCCTGTATTAACGCTGGGATCTGACACAATCTATGGTGATGCAGGAAGCGATATATTGTTGGGTCTTGGTGGAAATGACTATCTAGATGGTGGGTCTAACAACGACGTTCTCGATGGTGGCGCTGGTAATGACACTTTATATGGCGGCGTTGGCTACGACTATCTAGTTGGCGGCCCTGGTAACGATCTGCTGATTGGCGGTACTTTAGACGATGCTTTACTTGGCGGTACGGGCAACGACATTCTATACGGCGGAAGCGGTAACGATAAACTTACTGGTTTCGGCTTTGGGCAAAATGAATTCGACACCCTCACGGGTGACATTGGAAAGGATACCTTCGTGTTGGGTGACGCAAATAGCGTTTACTACCTCGGAAATGGCTACGCCACAATTACGGACTTTAGTTTAGCTCAAACCGATAAAATCCAAATCAAAGGCCTTTTCAATTATGATTACTCCCTTGGGCTTGGCAACTGGGAAGGTAGCAATGCCCAAGACACTGGAATCTTCTACAAGGGTGATTTGATTGGTGTTGTGCAAGACCAAAATATTACCAATGTCAACCCCACTCAGGTGTTCATCTCCGCTTTTTAACCTAAAACGCGGCAGAAATACTCGCGGTACAAATTGCAACGCGGCATGACATAATTGTTTTGCCGCCGCACAATTCCCATGCTGTGCAATTTGTAAATTTGCATTGAATCTAATTCAACTGGTTCGGCCGAATTAACAACTTTTTTCAAAGCTAAAGCTAATTCTGGGTTGTGTTGCAGTATTTCCAAATGCTTCCGCAAATGACTGCTGTAAATTCCTGATTCTGATGCCGCATTTTTTAATAACTGAGTTAATGAGATTTTGCCACAACTAATCTCATACATTGCCAATCTTACTAAATAAGGATGTCCGCCGATCGCACTTATTAACTCTCGCAACTGCCCCTCCTCCCATTCCAAGCCGTGCAGCCGAGCTAAATCGTGAATTTGCTGGCTGTCAAACTCCAGCAACTCAACGGGAACCCCCGCATTAAACGGAGATTGATTCATGTCCAAAGGAATATAAACTTCCGTAGAATGCGCCATTACCAACCGCAGCTTTTTCCAAATATCCGAAATTTTGGCTTTTTCGTGCCAGCTTCGCAGCATCCCCAGAAAATCTTCAACTACTTCGGTGTAGGGAAATAGGCGATCGACTTCATCCAACCCCAAAACCAGAGGCGTTTCTGTTGCCACCAGCAAATACTCTTCAAAGTAAACCGTACAGTTATCGTTGCTGCCCAAAATATCGGTATCCCAATACTCGTTTAATTTGTTTTCTAACTTTAACTGTCGGCTTACCATCAAACACAACCAGCGCAGAAACTTATCAAGATTTGTTAATATTCCTCGGTCGGCGGCGCTCAAATCGAGATAAACTGCGTGATAATTTTCCCCAACAGCGCCAGCTAAAATTCGGTTCATCAGTGAAGTTTTGCCCATCATCTCCGGTGCTTTAATCCGAATCAGCGAACCGGGTTTTACAACTGTCTCGCAGCATAAAGATTCAATGTTGCAACGCTCCACATAAAAAGGAGAATCTAATGATACCGAGCCTTCGGGAAACTGCAAATTTGCCGCAGTCAGTGGTTGTAAGAGCAGGTTGGTGTTAATATATTGAGTGGACTCTTGCGATGCAAATCTCCTCAGAGCTTCTTTAAAATTTTTCTTCGTAATTTTTTCTGCTAAGGCTTCTGAAAGCTTGTGCCACAATTTATTGCCGACATCTTTGTTGAGGTATTCAGCACTGTAGCCGTAAGTTTTGGCGATTTCATCGTAACTTTTGCCTTCCCAGGAACCTTGAAGGACTTTCATTTCGATGTCGCTGAGATGTTTGCCGGTGTTTTGAGCAAAAATGCGATCGGCAGATTCTTTGGTTTTGCTCCAAGAGAATTCTAATTCTGAGTTCATGGGATTGACGGGTAAGTACCCATATACGTAAGTATGCAGATGCTTGCAAGAGAGCAGTTGTTCCTGCACTGGAAAGTTACCCTGACTTTTCCCTATTTTAACTCATTTAACCTGAGTTTTTACTGTCAGTCCTTGTAGAAACACCTGATTTTACTCCCCTGGTCGCTTTTGTTCTTAGAAAATAAACTGGTTTAGAAGCAAGTTGATTGCCGAGCCCGATCGCAATTATCGATCGCCTCACCAACAATAGCCGAACCTCGCCAACACCAGGGTATAAGGAGAAAAATTATGGCTGCTACCATTACCGTTAATAGCACAGATGACTCCAATATCAGAAATGCCGTCCTCACCCTCAGAGAGGCAATTCTGGTTGCGAATGGCACTCTGAATGTTCCTGCTTTGACAGTGGCAGAACAAGCACAGATTAACGGTACTGTCGGTACTGCGGCCGATCGCGACACGATCGCCTTTAATATCGGGGCGATCGGTTCTCAGCAATTAATTCAGCCTTTATCCGCACTGCCGCCGATCTCCGATCCAGCGATCGTCGATGGTTGGAGTCAAGGCGGCGCGGGCTATAACGGTTTGCCACTGGTGGAACTCAGCGGCAACCTCCCCGGATTTGCGATGGTCGGACTTGATATCACTGCTGGGAACAGTACCGTGCAAGGTTTAGCAATCAACAGATTTGACTTGGCAGGCATCCGCTTGCAAACCAATGGCGGCAATGCGATCGTCAGCAACCACATCGGCACGGATCTTGCGGGTACGATCGATCGGGGCAACCGCAGGGGGATCTGGATTGATGGCGTTCCAGATAATCGGATCGAGAACAACTTAATCTCTGGCAACGACAATTTAAATGTCGGGGTTGGCATCGAGATTTCCGGCATCGCTGCGCGCAACAACCAAGTAATCGGCAACCGTATTGGCACTGATGTTACTGGTACTGTTGCGATCGGCAACTACGCTGGCATCAGCATCCGCAATGCGCCTGAAAACTTGATTCAGGACAACCTGATTTCTGGCAATGGGGGCCTTGGTGGCGGAATTGGGATTAACGGCCCAACTGCCAATCAAAATCGAGTTGTCGGCAACCTCATCGGTACTGATATCACGGGTAATGTAGCGCTAGGAAACACTATCTATGGCATCTCTATTGGCAGCGCTTCTAACAATATTATCGGCGGAACGACGCCTCAAGAACGCAATATCATTTCTGGCAGTCAGACTGCGGGTATTTTTTTTGCAATAGCGCCCACACTTTTAGGCGAACCTTCAGGCGGTGTAGCTGCGACAAACCGAGTTGTCGGCAACTATATCGGCACAAATATCAGCGGTACTGTCGCTTTGGGAAATCCGGTCGGCGTCTTTATCGCTGCTGGCGAAAGTAACATCATCGGTGGCACGACACCGCAAGAAGGCAATGTCATTTCCGGCAATCAAATGGGCGTCTATCTTAATAGCAACGAGGTCACTAACAACCGCGTTATCGGCAATTATATTGGCACGCAAGCTGACGGCAGCACTCCTTTACCCAATACTTTGTACAGCAACGTCATAGCTTTAGATACAGGTGTGAATAACCGCATCGGCGGTACCGCTGCAGGGGAAGGCAACACGATCGCATTTAGCGGTAGCAGCGGCATTCAAGTGACCGGTGGCAACGGTTTGGCAATTTTAGGCAATTCTATCTTTTCTAATAATGGTTTAGGCATCGATCTCGATAACGATGCCGATCCCTTAACTAGCGACGGCGTTACTCCAAACGACTTGGGAGACGGAGATACAGGCGGCAACGGCTTGCAAAATTTCCCGGTGTTAACCTCGGCAACTGCTAGTAACGGCAACATTACTATTAGCGGCACTCTCAACAGCATTCCCAATACGAATTTCCGCGTCGAATTTTTTGACAATACTGTTCTAGATCCCAGCGGTAACGGCGAAGGACAAACTTATCTCAACTTTGTTAATCTCATAACTGATGCTGCTGGCAATGCTAATTTTATATCGCCGCCTTTAACTGCAACGGGGGCGATCGTCGCTACTGCTACTAACTTAACAACTAACGGTACTTCGGAATTTTCTCAACCTTCCCCCGGCTTACTGCAATTTAGCAATCCCGCTTACACTGTGAATGAAAACGGTACAGTTGTAGGTACTGCGATTACCGTCAATCGCATCGGTGGTAATAAAGGTGCAGTTGGGGCAACGCTGACGCTGACGGATGGTACTGCTGCTGCTGCTGACTACACCAATACGCCGATCGCAATTAACTTTGCCGCCGGCGATACGACACCAAAAATTGTTACTATTCCGATCGCCGATGACGCGATCGACGAAGCTGACGAAACGGTTAATTTATCTCTAACTAATCCAACGGGAAATGCTACAGTTGGCGATCTATACAACAAAGCAGTTTTGACAATTGCAGATAACGATAACCCTCCAACTGTCAGCATCGCCCCCGCCACGATTAACCAAGCTGAAGGCAATACAGGCACAACTGCCTACAACTACACCGTTAGCCTCTCCAATGCTTCTGGTTTGCCCATTACTGTTAACTACAAGACAGATGACACTACTGCTACTACGGGCGATCTCGACTACGAAGATAATGACGGTAATCTCATCTTTAATCCATCAGAAGCGCTAACAAAAACGATCGCTGTAATTGTTAACGGCGACACCAAATTCGAGGCGAATGAAACTTTCAGCGTTACCCTCAACAACGCCACCAACGCCACCATCGATCCCGCCGCCAACCAAAGTACGGGCATTATTGTCAATGATGATAGTGATGACTCTAATCCCACTCCGACAGAAACTCCGACACCAAAACCAACTCCGACAGAAACTCCGACACCAACACCAACGCCAACTCCGACAGAAACTCCGACACCAACACCAACGCCAACTCCGACAGAAACTCCGACACCAACACCAACTCCGACAGAAACTCCGACACCAACACCAACACCGACAGAAACTCCGACACCAACACCAACACCGACAGAAACTCCGACACCAACACCAACTCCGACAGAAACTCCGACACCAACACCAACACCAACTCCGACAGAAACTCCGACACCAACGCCAACTCCGACAGAAACTCCGACACCAACGCCAACTCCGACAGAAACTCCGACAGAAACTCCGACACCAACGCCAACTCCGACAGAAACTCCGACACCAACGCCAACACCAACTCCGACAGAAATTCCGACAGAAATTCCCCCAAAAATTCCGACACCGACAGAAATTCCGGCAGAAACGCCAACACCGACTCCGACACCAATTCCGACAGAAACGCCAACACCAATTCCGACTCCAATTCCGACACCAATTCCCGCAGAAACACCAATTCCGACAGAAACGCCAACACCAACTCCGACACCAATTCCGACAGAAACGCCAACACCAACGGCAATTCCCACAGAAGTTCCCACAGCAATTCCTGCTGAGATTCCCACAGCAACTCCGACACCGACTGAAATTCCGACACAAGATTGCCCTTGTAACTCTCTATCCCTCCCAAATCTCAACCAACCCAATCCTGTAGAAAAGGTAGTTGTGAATAGTACGATCGATCTACCCCTAACAGGTACTGCTAGCAATGAGACATTCGACGGCAGCAGCAGCGAGGATTATTTCCAGGCAAAAGAAGCTAACGATAACCTGTTTGGCGGCGAAGGAAATGACTTCTTAAACGGTAACGAAGGCAACGACTTTATCTCTGGTGGAACGGAACATGACTTGCTTTTTGGTGGCAAGAATCAAGACATTATTCTTGGTAATGAAGGAAGAGATACATTATGTGGAAATCGAGGAGAAGATTGGCTAAATGGCGGAGAGGATAGCGACTTCATTCACGGCAACGAAGACTCGGATTTTTTAGATGGGGGCAAAGGAAACGATTTCTTATTGGGAGGTAAGGATAGAGATTTAATTTTAGGCAGTGAAGGCAACGATACTCTGTTGGGAAATTTAGGTGACGATACTGCCTGTGGTGGCGGTGGCAACGATTACTTGCTGGGTGATGAAAATAACGATTTACTTGATGGCTGTGAAGGAAATGATACGATTTGGGGAGGAAAAGACAATGATACCATCTTTGGGGGAGCGGGAGACGACTTTTTAAGCGGCGATTTGGGAGATGATTATTTAATTGGAGGAAGTGGGAACGATCGTTTTCTGGTTGGGGCTGATTCAGGGATGGATATCATTCGAGATTTTGAACCCGGAAAAGATGCGATCGCCCTTAGTAGAGGTTTGACTTCCTCTCAAATGTCAATTACTCAAGCCAACAGCGACACCTTAATCCGCTTGACAGCAACCGGTCAAATTTTAGCTACTCTCAATAACGTATCAGGACTGACACAACTAGGATATTAAAATTGGTTTGTAGTTGCGCTTGGCGGTTGAGAAACCGGGTTTTTTTACGAAAATACGCAGGTTGTGACCCGCAGATTCGGTAAAAAACCCGGTTTCTTTGGTGAGAGTGCGTCCAGGACTGACCTAAAAAGTACGATCGCCCACCTGACTTTTTCCAACTTTAATATTTTTAGTACCTGATTTTTTCGGATATATCATTGCCAAACACCATTTTTTAGGATTTTAAATTACCTGATTTTATTCCCATTGCCGCTCACTCGATTTGAGAACAAACTGGTTTACATAGAACAAATTGCTTGAGTCGCAATTCCTATTGCACCAAGTCCACAACAACAAGGATCAACAAAAATGTCATCAGTTATCAACGGTACTCAATTCGACGACAACAACACTGTCAACGGCAACGGTCAATTCCACAAATCCTTAGTTGGAGACGATTGGACGATCGACGGTCAAGGTCAAATTCAGATTGCAAATGATACAATCTACGGCTATCAAGGCAATGATATCTTATCAGGTCGCGGCGGAGATGACATCCTCTATGGCGGCTTCGGCAGCGACAAGTTAAATGGCGACGCCGGCAACGATAAATTATACGGCGAAGCTGGCGAAGATTTCCTATACGGAGGCAGCGGTAAAGATACGCTATCGGGAGGGCTTCACAACGATTATCTATTCGGAGGAAGCGGCAAAGATTATCTCATCGGCGGCGACGGCAGCGATTACCTTGACGGTGCTAATTTTTCTGGGGCTGGTAACGGTATAGGCGCAGGTAGCGAATCCGATTCTCTCGCCGGCGGTGCGGGAGCAGACACATTTGTACTTGGCAACGTTAATAACGTTTACTACCTGGGAACTGGCCATGCTACAATTACGGATTTTACATTAGGTCAAGATAAAATCCAAATTAAAGGTAATTTAGCGGACGGCTATTCCCTTAAAATCGGCGATTGGAACGGCAACAATGTTCAAGATACTGGTATCTTCTACCAGGATAATTTGATTGGCGTTGTACAAAGCACAAACTTAACTAATGTCAACCCAAATCAAGTATTCTTGTCGGCGCCTCCTATCCCTCAATAGCCTTAATTATCAATGTCAAAGGGCGGGTAGCATAGCACCGCCCTACTTTTTTAAATCGGGAGTTATTTATCATGAAAAGTGCGAATTGTCCCCA
This sequence comes from Microcoleus sp. Pol14D4, assembly GCF_036701245.1. NCBI lineage: Bacteria > Bacillati > Cyanobacteriota > Cyanophyceae > Oscillatoriales > Microcoleaceae > Microcoleus > Microcoleus sp. Pol14D4. The sequence continues at coordinate 28,204 of NZ_JAUBQM010000008.1, read as the reverse complement.
AAAAATCAACAGACTTTTCTACACAAGTTTGACTTTGATTTCAGCTATCCTCTTAGGAGGGTTGGGAAAGCTTTCCGAGTCCAACAACAACACAGCTTTAGCGCAAGAAAACATCCCCATTAGCGGTAGCGGTGACGCGCAACTCCAGCCGATTTTGCAATCCCTAACAGAATTCATGCGCCACCGCTGCGTCGGTGCGGCCGTACTCGGTGTTTCTGTTAAAGGTAAACCCGTCGGCGTGTGGGGTCTCGGCCGCATGAAAGGCAGACCTACTAATAACTGGAATCCGGCTTGTGGCGACGATATGCAGGCTCCTCTGGCTCCCCCAGTCGCGGCAGATACCCCCATGCGTATGGGCAGTATCAGCAAGCCTGTTACCTTTGCAATGGTGCGCTGGGCGCTTAAACAGACGGCGCGCGATCGGGCAGGCTTAGAACTTACTGACGACCAAATTGAAGGGATGAAATTGTTCGATCCACAGCATTATCCGCCGCTAATTCCCGGTTTGAATACACAATATCCAGTAGCGATTATCCCTGAAAAATTGCACGCCGTATTTTCGGGAAAAGTCAAATTTCCCGTTCTCGTGAAAGACAAAAACTGTGCCAATCTCAACACGGAATTTGCAGACAAACAGTGGCAAAACGTCACCCTCGGACACTTATTATCGCACCGCTCGGGACTTCAGCGGAGCGCGCCCAGATACGGTCAAGATATGATTGCAAATTTGCCAGTGCTTCGCAATCTGAAAACAGCAGCCGATTTCCAAGCACAAGAACAGCTACTTGTCAGCGAATGGGGCAGCAAATCTGTCAGTTCAGCAAAAAATCAACTCGGCATTTCTCCTAGCGCGGGCTATTTTTTGCCGAGTCCTACTTTAACAGAAACTATGCAGGTTTTGGCAGGGCGATGCCTTCAGTATCCTCTCGGTCAATATCACTATTCCAATACCAGTCCCGCATTTCCTACGCTTATTTTGCAGCAGCTTATAGCTTCCGGCAGCTATGCTGCTAAAATGGGTAAACCAGCAACTCATCAAGGTTCGGCTTTGGAGGTTTTCTTCAAAACCGAGTTAGGAATTTCTACTGCGGCTGACCGGGGAATTTTCATGAGCCAAGAAGTAGAAAATATTGGCGATCGCGAGCCAAAAAAACGGCATTGGAACGGAAAAATCTACTATTGGCAGGGATGGGATTTGAAGCGTCCGCACTGCATCTGGAAGGGTAGCTTCTGCGATTTTGCTACTTGGCTAAATCCGAAGCCGGGGAGAATAAATTGGTCTTGGAATTTAAGCCAAGTTCCGTTTAGCAGCAGAAACACTGATTTGAGTCCTGGCACGGGTTCGCTAGCTGCAGAAGCTGAAGTTTTCCTCAAATTTATGTCACAATATTGGGTGGGCGGTTATGAAAATAACCCCCGCATCGGAGAAAAGCGAAATAATGTTTGGAATCGATATACGGCGCACAACGGAGCGCTTGACGGTACTCATGCTTGGGCAATCCAGTTAGGGGGAAATACCAATCCGAAAGAGTGGAAATTGCCCCCGGTGGATGATAACGGTCGCATCCTTGATGATTTTGCTAATTTGAAGATGTATGCGGGTGTGTTGCCGGAGGGAGTCGATGTTTTTGTGGCTGTGAATCAAAGGGCGGACAAGAAATGTGTTGAGGCTAAAGGTTACAATTGTGGGGATGCTTACGGAATGTTGAATAATTTTATTTTGTACGGTGTTTCTCAGGTGAATTGGAATCTAGTTGCACCTCGTGCAGTTGAAAAATAAAATTTATATCCTGTCGTCACGGCAGTTTATCCTATTCATTTTAACCGCTAAAAAAGCTATTGACGCAGATTATAAGTTGCTCCACCTAATTCAACAGAATTAGAGCTGCTGATAAGCTGTAGGTATCTAAATTGTATTTTTTTGGCAGGCGGGAGACACCACAAGAATTTCGTCAAGGTTGACTATCAACTTTAGATGCGTGTTAGCTTACCAGTAAAAAAATGCAATTTTATAAAAAACTCTAACCCGGCGAGTCACAAGTCACTCCTAATGCTTGAATCTAAAACTTATTTCCAATTATCAAAATTTATGCAAGAGTGATGTAAGAAATCGTTTGCCAAATATTTATCCTGTTTGGGGTGCAAGGCTATTAGATTATTTTTAACTACTTAGGTGTTAAATCAATGCTTTTTTGGTAATCTACTTTTAGGCAATATTTGTTAAAGTCTCAGTGTCATTCTAGCCTATGTTAGGGCGATGGTATTAGTTTAAACTGATTAAAAATTAGGCTGCGAAAATCCGATGATCCAGAAGAAGAACCGCAAAAAGTTACCCTTATTGGCAGGATTCTTAGTCTTGCCATTTATTTCTTGGTTCCTGAGTACGATCGCCCTATTTCTCAGTCTCTGGGTCATCGTACCAGCACCCGCGATGTTCCTGTACCCTTTGGCGGTGGGAGCACCAGAAATCAGTCCTTGGTTGGTCGGTATCAATACGATCGCCCTTCTGCTGAACTTGCTCAGACGGCATCAAGGCAAAGTCTACATTATTTTGTCAATTTGTAACCTGTTCGCCCTCATCCTGGGCCTGCTACCCCTGATGCAGTTCCCAGCAGCCAATGCAGCCATAGCTACCCAAATGCAAGCTGTTCTAGGGGAAAACTATTTAGCAGCCGTTCCTCAAGCCGATCGCGCGCAGCTACGCCCTCAACCGTTTATTCTCGCAGATGCGTTCCGAGGAATTCCCATCAGAGACGTTAGGATCGATCGGGCTATTGTATTTGCCAACCCTGACGGAGTTTCACTGCAACTAAACCTTTATCGGCCGATGCAAATTGGCAAATATCCAGCGATTATCACACTCTACGGGGGAGCTTGGCAAAGAGGAAATCCCGATTCCAATGAAGAATTCAGCCGCTATATGGCAGCCCAAGGCTATTGTGTGGTTGCAATTGATTACCGCCACGCTCCCAAGTATCGATTTCCTGCTCAGCTTGAGGACGTACAAGCCGCTCTTTCCTATATCAAAACTCACGCTGGTGATTGGTCCATCGATCTCGATCGCATTGCTCTCATGGGAAGGTCTGCAGGTGCCCATTTAGCAATGCTAACTGCTTATGATTCTAGTGTGCTTCCAGTTCGAGCAGTGGTGAATTATTACGGGCCAAATGACCTGATCCGGGGATACAATGACCCACCTTTTCCTGATGCCATAAATGTTCGAGCCGTCTTGCGCGCCTTTCTGGGAGGAACGCCAGACGAACTCAACGAGCTTTACCGTCGGGCTTCTCCCATAAATTATATTAAACCCAATCTTCCGCCTTCTCTACTGGTTTATGCAGGTCGCGACCATATCGTTCAGCCCAAGTTTGGTCGATCGCTCTACCAACGATTGCGAGCCGCGGGCGATCCGGTTATTTTGCTCGAAATTCCTTGGGCTGAACACGCTTTTGATGCAGTTTTTAATGGCCCGAGCAATCAATTAGCTTTGTACTACACAGAACGCTTTTTAGCTCATGCTCTGAAGTCTTCGGATTACCAACGAGTTAACTAAAAATTATCAACTTACTCATTTATGCTCAATAAACTGCGGCTATAACAGTTTAATAAGTTCCCAAATCTCCTAAAGATTTCTACGGCTAATTGTCGCACCAATTTTTAGAAGAGTTGCAAGACTTTATTTATCATATAGCGGTTCGATCGCGTGGTGAGGTATGCCCTATGCCCTATGCCCTATGCCCTATGCGAGTACGATCGCCCTCAGTTTCAGCGCCCCGCGTCCTGTTACACTGACATCCTGCGGTTGTGTGCGATCCGTGCGATCGACCTTTCTGAAAAAAACCTAAAATTCTGTAGCCTGCGATACATTTATTTGGTTAATGATTGTTTAAACTCTCCAAGTGTAGATTGTGTACTCTCCATAATTCTCCAAAACCCCTAAACGAGTGCGTTGTTTGCTGGACTGCGATTTATCGATCGTCGAACCGTTAAAAACCATAAGTAGTTTTGACCTGAATTCATCGGAATTGATTCGCACAAAATTTTTGAGCTGACCGGGGTGAAGATTAGTTACTAAATCTGTGCAGCGCAGACATCTATCATGTTGACTCAAATTAGTACAGGCTCTTGTCATCTATTTTATTGCTGCTAATAACCGAAATCCAACCGCATCTCACACTGGATTGTCACGCCCGATGGGCGAAGTGATAGGGTCTCGCTCGTCCAATCTTTTAGAGCCTGCCAAAAAAGGCATTCTGCCCAAAGTTAGCTTTGACTAAAAACGTTGGATAAATCCAACATATTTGTCAATCGTTAAACTTTTGCTAACATCTATTTTTTCACAACTACTCGTCCTGCAACCCCAATAAAAATAACCATGAGTGGAAACCAATCGCGCGTTCAAGCAATTTCTCAAATCGTCAACCGCAAACAGATGCCTGCCCGGCCTCTCAAGCGGCTAGAAGATATGTGGGCAACAGACGTTTTTAGTCTGAGCAAGATGCAAGAAAGTCTGCCCAAAAGTATTTTCAAATCAGTAAAAAACACCGTTCAAACTGGCCAAAAATTAGATGATTCCGTAGCTGATGTAGTTGCAGCAGCAATGAAAGACTGGGCTATTTCCAAAGGAGCCCTGTACTACGCCCACGTATTTTACCCGCTCACCAACAGCACCGCCGAAAAGCACGACGGTTTCATCTCCGTGCAAGGCGACGGGTCCGTCATCTCAGAATTTGCAGGCAAAGTTCTGGTACAAGGCGAACCCGATGGTTCCTCATTCCCCAACGGCGGCATCCGTTCCACCGCCGCCGCTCGCGGATATACAGCGTGGGATGTCACCAGCCCTGCTTATGTCATGGAAACAGACAACGGCATGACCTTGTGCATTCCCACTGTTTTCATCTCCTGGACAGGTGAAGCCTTAGACAAGAAAACGCCGCTTTTGCGTTCCATTGCCGCCATGAACAAAGCAGCAACCCGAGTGTTAAAGCTATTAGGAAATACAGAAGTTGCTCCGGTAAATTCCAGTTGCGGTTCCGAACAAGAATACTTCCTGGTAGATGCCAATTTCACCACCAGCCGCCCCGATTTACTGCTAGCAGGTCGCACCCTTTTCGGCAAACCTCCTGCCAAAGGTCAGCAATTTGACGACCACTATTTTGGAGCGATTCCAGAGCGCGTTCAAGTCTTCATGCAGGAAGTAGAAGAAAGAATGTACCGGCTGGGAATTCCTGCCAAAACCCGCCACAACGAAGTAGCTCCCGGTCAGTTTGAAATTGCACCAGTTTTTGAAGCTGCAAACGTCGCCAGCGACCACCAACAATTAACCATGACAATTCTCCGCAACACTGCGAAGAAACACGGTTTTATGTGTTTGCTGCACGAGAAGCCTTTCGCCGGCATTAACGGTTCCGGCAAACACGTCAACTGGTCTGTCGGCAATGCCACCCAAGGAAACTTATTAGACCCAGGCGATACACCGCACTCGAACATACAATTTCTAGTTTTCTGCGGCGCTGTGATTCGCGGAGTTCACAAATACGGCCCGCTATTGCGCGCGGTAGTTGCTACTGCCAGCAACGACCACCGATTGGGTGCAAATGAGGCTCCACCAGCAATTATCTCTGTCTATTTGGGTTCGCAATTAGAAGATATCTTCGGGCAAATTAGCCGGGGAGAAGTTAAGGACTCTAAAGGTCGGGGAATTATGAACTTAGGTGTAGAAACACTGCCTACTTTCATGAAGGATGCTGGAGACAGAAACCGGACTTCGCCCTTTGCCTTTACTGGAAACCGATTTGAATTCCGTGCAGTAGGTTCGGGTCAGTCTGTTTCCGGGCCGCTAGTGGCGATGAATACAATTCTCGCAGATTCTTTGGACTGGATTGCTAACAAATTAGAAAGCGATTTGGCTAACGGAACTGAACTGAATGCTGCCATCCAAACACTTCTCAAAGAAGTGATGGACGAACACGGTGCGGTTGTATTTGGTGGAAACGGCTATTCCGAAGAATGGCACAAAATGGCTGTTGAGGAACGGGGTTTAGCTAACTTGCGGACTACGGCCGATGCTTTGCCCGTGTTGAAGGAAGGATACATTGAAGACTTGTTTGAAAAGACAGGTGTTCTGACTCCAGTTGAATTGGAAAGCCGTTACGATGTTTATGCTGAGCAGTATTTGCTGGCAATTGAAGTCGAAGCAAAACTGGTAATAAGCATGGCAAAAACCATTATTTACCCCGCAGCGGTGAGGTATTTAGCAGAAATTTCCGGCACGGTTTCTAAGTTGAAAGAAATTGGGATTGAACTGGAAAAGGAAACTGCCGAAAAAGTAGCGGTGCTGGTTAAGTCAATGATGGATACTGCGAGCAAATTGAGTTCTGCTTTGGGCAAGCACGATTTTGATTCGACAGAAGAACATATGCAGTATGCTTCGCAAACAATTCGTCCTTTGATGGATGAGGTTCGCAAGTATGCGGATGCTCTGGAAGGTGAAGTGGCTGATGATTTGTGGCCACTACCTACTTATCAAGAAATGCTGTTTGTTAAGTAGTAGCAAACAAATTCGGTTAATTGCAGGTTAGATTTGTAAGGACACGGCACTGCCGTGTCCTTACTTGTTGTTGAGATTAAATGAGTGTTACCCTGAATCTGTCAATCGATTTGAGATTTGAGATTTGAGATTGAAGCCTTGACCCCATGGATAAATTGGGGGGCTTGTTTATTGGATACAGGTTTTTTATTTCTCCACGGATGAATCCGGGGGCTTGTATACTGGATGCTTTCGATCAGACTCATTAAATGCGAGCGAGAGTAAGAGTTAATATTGTTGAGATACCCTTCAACAAATTTATCGGCGTAGAAAAAGTAATCTTGCGGCGAAAAGCTATTATGCCAATTCAATCTCTTTTCAAACAAATGACTCTGGCGGCTCTAGCTCTGGTTTTTGCGATCGGTTGCAGTCGATCGACTCCGAACGTAAACTCTTCCCCTGAAGCAAGTACCTCTAGCAGCTTTAGGGTGGCGTTGGTCGTCACAGGTTCCAAAGACAACAACAGTTGGGCTCAAGCCTGCTTTGAAGGGTTAACCCTAATCAAAGATAAATTTAATGCTCAGGTAGACTTTACAGGCATTGACGGTGAAGATAGTGAAGCTGCCCTTCGCCAATATGCCCAGTCAGGCTATGACCTGGTAATTGCAGCCAGTGGTGGCTATATCAAAGCTGCCGAAAAGGTCGCTAAAGAATTTCCGCGAACGAAATTTGCCTTGTTTACTACGTATCCAGGGAATAACACAAATTTGGGGGCTGTTGCCTTTCGATCGGGTGAGGTGGGGTACCTCACAGGCGCTTTGGCTGCCATGAAAAGCAAAAGCCATAAAGTTGGCTATATTGTGGGTGCCGCTTATCCGGTTTATAAAGAAGAAGAAGCCTTGTTTAGGCGGGGAGTGAAGGCAACGAATCCCTCTGTTCAAGCTTCGACTGCTTTTCTCAACAGTTGGATTGATACGGACAAAGCCATTAAAGTCGCAACGGATATGGTTGCCTCTGGAGTAGATGTTTTGACAATCAACGCGGATGAGGCAGGGTTAGCCGCGCTAAAAGCCGTTACGCAAAAGCCAGGAGTCCTTGTGATTGGTTGGGCCAAGGATCAGTACCAACTGGCTCCCGGCAAAGTCCTAACTAGCGTTCTGCAGGACATTCCCAATCTGGTGCTCAATGCGGCCGTATTAACCCAGGAAGGTCGCTGGGAAGGAAAACTTTACAAGTTTGGACTCAAGGAAAAAATCTACGACTTTGCGCCTTTCCGTGGTAGTCTCACGTCTCAGGAAGAGGACACTTTCAAGACCATCCGAGATGCTGTGACGACTGGCCAAATTGATGTTTCTCCTTAGTGCGCGCATTAATTGATTTACCAATATTGATTCTAAGTCCGATGCAAAATCAACGCAACGATCGCGCTCTTCCGATTGCCAAAAGCTCCCCTTCACATCCCTGGCAACGCTTCTTTTCTATTGCAAATCAGCTCCGGTATGGTTTGATATTTTTGGTTCTTCTGAGCTTACTGCCCACAGGTGGTTTGCTGATCTACCTCAGCTTTCAGGCGCAGATCCAGCAATCGCGATCGCTCCAAGAAGAGCGCAGTCAGACAGCAGCAGGGCAGATTGATAATTATCTAGATGACTTGAAACGAAAACTGAGCTATTTAGCTAGGGTCAAAGGACTCACAAACTTTCAACCTCAAGCGCAGCAGAGCCTGTTGGAAGGGTTGACTCGTCATAATGATGCTTATGAAGCTGTTGCCATTTTGAACGGGAAGGAACAAGTTGTCGCGTCAGTTTCACCCTACCAACCGCTCAAGTTAAAAAATCCCGCCAATTCGCCACTGTTTATTCGTGCCTTTAAACAACAGGAAGATTATGTCAGTCCTGTAGAAATTAATCCTCAAACTCACGAACCAAACACCATTCTGGCGGTTCCGATTCGGAATGAGCGAGATGAGGTGGATGGGGTACTATTAGCGCAGGTAAATCTCAACTTTCTCTGGTTTGTTGTTTCCCAAACAAAGGTTGGCAAAACGGGTTATATCTATGTAGTCGATGAGCGTAATTTTCTGATTGCTCAAAAGGGTAGTAAGCCAGAAACTTTTCAATTTCAAGATATTTCTCATCGCCCTTTCTTTCAATTTTTGAAAGCATCCGAAGATACTAAGCACCTTAATGTTTATCGGGGTCTAAAACAGGTAGAAGTAATGGGAGCCAGTACCTTAATTAGGAGCGTGAATTGGAAGGTGGTTGTAGAACTGCCAACGGCTGAGGCGTATGCTCCCGTTTACCAAATGCTCTCAATTATGGGAGGCTCATTGATGGTGGTGACGATCGTTGCTGTTGGCATTGGCTTTCTATTTATTCGGCAAATTGTGGTGCCGCTACAGCGCTTAACCACGGCAGCTACTGAACTCAGTGCGGGGCAATTAGAGACGCGGGTCAACATCCACAGCCAAAACGAATTGGGGGCATTGGCGATCGCATTTAACAATATGGCAACCCAGTTAGAGGAACTGATTCAAGCTGTTGAAGTGGAACGCAATTTTGTTTCAGCTATTCTTGAAATTGCAGGTGCCCTGGTAGTTGTGCTCGACCCGCAGGGACAAATCGTTCGCTTTAACCGAGCTTGCGAACAAATGACTCATTACTCGTTTAGTGAAGTGAAAGGGCGCTACATTTGGGAGTTGTTCCCGAACTCAGACTTAGCTGGACAAGCCAAAACTGCTTTTGAGTCTTTACAATCTGGTAATTTTCCCCAGCAGTATGAAGGCAGTTGGGTGAGCAAAGATCGACAACTTAGACTCATTGCCTGGTCAGATACTGCTTTAGTCGATGATCGAGGTGAAATTGAGTACATCATCAAAACAGGCATTGACATTACTCAACGGAAACAGGCAGAAGAAGAACTCAAAACGTCGGAACAGCGACTATCTTTTCTATTCCGCCAAAGTACACTGGCAGTGGTGGAATGGGATTTAAACTTTAAAGTCACGGCCTGGAATCCAGCGGCAGAGCAGATTTTTGGTTACACGGCTGCAGAGGCGATCGGGCACCATGCCGCAGAATTAATTGTGCCTGCGTCTGCCCGAAAGGTAGTCGATCGAGTTATGAACGAGTTGTTGAGTCAGGTTGGAGGAATCTACAGCGTCAACGAAAATATTACGAAAGACGGCAAAACCATTATTTGCGAATGGTTCAATACGCCTTTAGTAGGGGATGCTGGAAAGATTTTTGGAGTTGCATCCTTGGCACTGGATATTACTGAGCGCACGCAAGCCGAAGCTGCCTTAAGGCAAGCAAAAGAGGAAGCTGAGGTTGCACTCAAAACCTTACAGCAAACTCAAGCACAACTCATTCAGGCAGAGAAAATGTCTGGTTTGGGGCAACTGGTTGCTGGTGTTGCTCACGAAATTAATAATCCAGTCAACTTTATCTATGGCAACCTGAGCCATACTGCCGACTACACGCAAAATTTACTAAAGTTGATTCAGCTTTACCAGCAAACCTATCCAATTAATGCCCAAATTGAGGAAAAAATTGAAGAGTTCGATCTGGACTACATTAGTGAAGATTTGCCCAAAATGCTTACTTCAATGAAGCTAGGAGCCGATCGCATTCGTCAAATTGTCCTGTCGCTACGAAACTTCTCGCGGCTGGATGAGGCTGAAATGAAGCCAGTTGATATCCACGAGGGAATTGACAGCACATTGATGATTTTGCAAAATCGACTGAAGGCAAAACCGGATCATCCTGCTATTGAAATTGTTAAAGAGTACGGCGACTTACCGCTGGTAGAGTGCTATGCGGGACAGTTGAACCAAGTCTTTATGAATATTCTGGCAAATGCGATCGATGCTTTAGAAAACTACGACATTCAGCGTTCTCCAAAAGATATCCAAAAGAATACCAGTTGCATCACTATTCGGACTAAGCTAGTCACAAACGAAACTGGGCCCGGTTGTTCTAAAAACGTGGTGATTCAATTTCAAGACAATGGATCGGGGATGACGGAAACTGTTAGACAACAGGTGTTCAATCCCTTCTTCACAACAAAACCAACTGGTAAAGGAACTGGATTAGGGCTATCCATCAGCTATCAAATTGTAGTTGACAAGCACGGTGGCTCCATTGAGTGCTTTTCTCAACCCCATCAAGGAACAGAGTTCCGAATTGAAATTCCTGTTTTGCAAAGGGGTGCTGTAGCACTCGTTGGTAAATAACTGCGAGCGCATTCCTCTATATAGCGTTTATTAAGTAGGTTGAAAACTGTTATATCGCCTCTGAATTATTTGCTTAAATAAAAGAAAAGTGGTCAGCTCAAATTCAATAAAAAAAGGGGGTAGACAAGTAGTTAGTGTCAGCAGTGGGTTCTCTGACTCTCGACAGCAAGCTTTAAGGAGTCGGGGATTTAACATAAGATTATATCGACCTACTTAAAGCTAGATAAATGACAGTACCGCGTCTGGAACAATTTAGAGGTTGTCTGATCGGTCAGTGTCTCGGCGACGCTATAGGCTGTAGAGTAGAAGGCTATCCTCCGGAAGTTTGCCAAAACTTTGTCAGCTACGAAGTTAGACTCAAAAAAATCAAAGATCGCGATCGTTTCGGCTTGCCTTTTGGTCAATACACCGACGACTCCCAACTCGCCCGCGAACTCCTCCAAAGCTACGTCGCTTGTGGCGAATTCGACCCCAGCGACTACGCCACCCGTATTGCTGACATTTTCGCTCAAGAGCGCATTGTCGGGCGCGGTCGATCGACAGAAGAAGCTGCAAACCGCCTGATTCGGGGCGTTGCTTGGCAAGAAGCTGGTACTCGTGCTCCCAATGCTGGTAATGGCAGTGCTATGAGGGCGGGACCGATCGGCTTAATATTCTACGATGACCCGTCCCAGCTTGTACAAGCTGCTTGCGATCAAGGGCGCATCACCCATCAAGATTCGCGGTGTTGTGCCGGGGCTGTGGCGATCGCCGGGGCTGTGGCGATCGCCCTTCAATCTGACATGATTGAAACTGAGCCATTTCTCGGTCAACTGAGTGAATGGGTAGGAGAAGTCGATTCTTCCTTTGCCGCTTTGGTCAAAGATTTGAGTGATTGGGTCAAATTGCCTCCCGAGTCAGCCGTAGAGTTGATTTCTAAAGCTGGACTCCCGTTAAACTACGAGCACTCTTGGCAAGGAATTTCGCCTTTTGTAGTTGGTAGCGTCTTGTGGAGTTTATATGCGTTTTTGAGAACGCCTCAAGATTACTGGGAAACTCTCTGCACTAGCATCGCCGTCGGTGGCGATGTGGATACGACCGCAGCAATGGCTTGTGCCATCAGCGGGGCATTTCTGGGCCTAGAAGCCATCCCGAATCAACTAGCTGAATTTTTGAACGATCGGGGTACCTGGGGCCTCGGCGAACTGATTAAACTCGCTGACAATTGTTATCAGTTGAAAGTCAAGTTGTAGCCGCTTCTCACAACTTAGGACTTATGATTACGGCTAAATTAATTTGGACGATCGACATTTGTTTCTAAATCAGTCGATCGCCCAGACTCAAATTCCGCTAATCAAACGATTTTCTCGCTAGAAGGTTCCCCAGTAGCTGGAGGCTCTACCGTATCGCCAAAGGCAATCCGCAGAAAAGGCGGAGCCAAAAAAGTCGTCAGAATCACCATGATAATAATCGAGACTTCTAACGGTTTATCCAAAACCCCACTCGCGGAACCGATGCCGGCAAACACTAACCCGACTTCGCCCCGAGGAACCATCCCCACTCCGATCGCCAATCGATTGATTCCCGGCAGACCAAACACCACCCAACCAGTCACCAGCTTGCCCAAAATAGCAACCACTATCAAAAAAGCAGCAATCAAAAGACCAGCCCGATTATCCGGCACTGTTGGGTTCAAAACCCCCAAATCCGCCCGAGCTCCCACCGTCACAAAGAAGATGGGTACAATCATATCGGCGATGGGTTTCACCAATTCATCCAACTCATTGCGCGCATCGCTTTCATCCAAAACCAAGCCCGCAGCAAAGGCACCCAAAATCGCTTCGAGATGAATTGCATTGGCCAGAAACGCCATGAACAAGGCATAAATAAAGGCGGGAATCACAATATTGCCGCGAGTTTTGAGCTTCTCCACCACCGCAGTGAAGCTTTCGTTAAAGATGCCGCCCAACAGAATCGAACCCAGTAGAAAGACACTTGCACTGACAATCAAATAAATGACATTAACAACATCAATCTCACCGGTTTTCGCTAAACTCGCGACAACAGCCAAGACAATAATTCCCAGCACATCATCAATCACCGCTGCACCGACAATGATTTGACCTTCTTTAGATTTCAGCCGTCCTAATTCCGACAAAACTTTCGACGTAATTCCGATGCTAGTTGCCGTCAAAGCAGCCCCCGCAAAAATCGCCGGAATCGCCGGAGTGTGGAAAATCATCATCAAGCCCGCAGTACCGGCGGCAAAGGGAACTGCCACGCCGGCACAAGCGACAACGACGGCTTGAACCCCCACTTCTTTTAGTTGTCTGAGATCCGACTCCAAACCAATTTCAAACAGCAGAACAATCACGCCTAATTCAGCCAGCACTGAAATGACTTCACTCTGCGATTCAAACACACTGGTGATGGTGGCAGGAGACAGATGATTAATCGATTGCAGAACTGTCATAATCCCTGAGTTGGATGCTGACAGCCCGCTTCCGGGAAAAACGACTAGGTGTAAAGCAGATACGCCAACAATTACCCCTGCTACAAGTTCACCCAGAACCGGCGGAAAATCAAATTTTATAGCCGCTTCCGCGCCTAATTTACTGGCGAGGTAAATCACTACTAAAGTGAGCAAAACTCCGCTGAGGACGATCGGCGCATTTTCTGCCTCGACTGTTGCTAACAAAGGTATGGGAGCAACTAGGGATGCCATCCCAGAACTTAAAGCTGTAATTGTATGGTTCAAAAACATGGGTAGGATGATGGTAAGAAAGATGATTCTACGCTGACTGTTGACTGTTGACTGTTGACTGTGAGTCGGAAAATTGATAACTGTTACATATTGGGTAGCCAGTTAACTCGACATGACTATCAAGCAAAGCTTGAAGAACCCAAATCTGGCGGTACATCCTGCCACCGCCCTTGTCCGACTGCTTGAATTGCTTCTTTTAGCAAAATATCGCCGGTATAAATTGCCCTACCAACGATCGCACTTTTGACACCAATGGGTTCCAAAGCCAGCAAACTTAACAAATCGGCGATCGAACTGACGCCGCCGGAAGCAATCACGGGAATCGCAATAGCGTTAGCAATTTCGCGCAAAGATTCCAAATTCGGCCCTTCCATAGTACCGTCGCGGTGAATGTCGGTGTAAATAATTTCAGCAGCCCCTAACTCTGCCATTTTTTGTGCCAATTCTGTTGCTAAAACTTCCGAAGTTTCTAGCCAGCCTCTAGTCGCAACTTTACCATTTCTGGCATCTATTCCCACCAGAATTCTGCCGGGAAATTCGGCGCACAATTCGCCTACTAATTGCGGTTGTTCGACGGCGACAGTGCCGAGAATGACGCGCCGGACGCCTAATTTGAGGATAGCAGCAACAGAAGTGCGATCGCGCATTCCCCCGCCTACTTGACAGGGAACGTCTACGGATCGGACGATCGCTTCTATGGCTGCTTGGTTGACTGGATGACCTGCTTTGGCGCCGTCGAGGTCTACTAAATGCAGCATGGTTGCGCCTTCATTTACCCACTGTCTGGCGACTTCGACGGGGTTGTCGTTAAAAGTTTGAGACTTCGCGTAGTCTCCCTGATACAATCTGACGCATTTTCCATCCAATAAGTCGATCGCGGGAATTACATTCATAATTTTTCCTCAAATTGGTAATTATACCAGTTAAAAAAAAGAATGCAACTTTATGCAATCTACCAACTCATACACAATCATTCATTCCGACTTCTCAAATCTAAAATCTCAAATGGTATTACCCATTACCTTTATTTTTGACATTCGCAACCGCTATTCAAATGAAATATAATCGCCGAAGACAGCGTTGACCATAAAGGAGTATTGACCTCGGCTTTTTGCAAACCTTCGGCCGTCCAGTCGTTGCAAGTTCTCAAAAGTGAGTAACTGCCTTTTCCTTCATAAAAACTGTCGCTGTTGTCGTAGCCGTAGCTAATTTTCATTTTCTTACCTGCTGCGTCTAATTGGAATGTATCTTTAAGAAAATTTATTATTTTAATATAATTCGCTCCACTAATTTTTACACATTTGGTTTCAATATTTTGGGGAGTAACCCGATAACCTTGAACGTGTACAGTAGACGGAGTAGGGAGAAATAGGGCTTTGAAAGCTGTAACTGGGTTGATACTTCCTGATGTGGGAGTTTCCAGCATAAAATCTCTATCTCCCCAGCCAAAAGATAGATATTTATAATCAGAAGTGGCATCCCGCCCTATTTCTTTTAGCGGTAAAAATTGATTCCAGTCAAAATATTCATTTTTAACTGGAACAATGATTTCGGTGTGAATGCCTTGATTGGAAATGTATAGAGAGATTGTGCAATCTGCTTGCGAGTAATTGCCCCACTTTCTAGGAGTGAGATAGCCAATTGTTAGGAAAGCAGTCAAAGATAAGATGACAATTCCTAAGCGCTGTATGTTTTTTCTCATTTTAACCGTAGGTTTCAAATTCTGGCTTCGGATGGCGGGCGCTGCATCTTTGTGGGGAAGAATTCTTGCAAAGCAGAATTGCGCTGTTCTGGGGTTTCCATAGCCCAATTAGACAAACTTTCGTAGAAAAAGAACGACACGCCAGCGAAATCTCTTTTTCGCACTTCTTGCACTTGTTCTTGAATTTGTTTTAGGGGAACAGAATTATTTTTAAGACCAGTCAAAATGCCGATCGCAGTTGGAATGTTAAGTTTAGCCAATTTAACTTCTTCCCGTTCCAGTTCGGCACTAAAACGCTTGATATCGCTGCGATAAACCTGCAACACAATTTCTTGGATGTAACCGCGTCTTTCCCAGGTAAACCAGTCCTGCAAGTGGGCGGGTAAAGAAAAGTGAAAAGGGTTCGGAGATAAGCTGACAATACATTTTTCTTTGCGGGATTTGATGGCGCGGGAAACTCGCCCCACGAAGTCATTGATTTTGTCAGCGCGCCAGCGCACCCAGAAGGTTTCGCGGGAGTCGTCCGAGGGAGGACTTTTGATTTGTTCTTGATACATTAACACTGTCCGTGGCTCGTAGCCAAATTCTACTGGCAAGCCGAAATGGTCGTCAAATTGAATGCCATCTATATCATAATTATCGACAATTTCTATGATTAAATCTAAGATAAATTGCTGAACTTCGGGATGAAATGGATTCAGCCAAACTCGATCGTGTTTGCCTTCTTTCCAAATAGTTGAACCGTCGCGTCGCTGCGCCAGCCAGTCGGGGTGAAGTGTGGCTAATTCCGATTCGGCGGGAGCCATGAAACCAAACTCAAACCAGGGGATTACTGCTATACCTTTTTGATGGGATTGTGCTATAATTTCTTTGAGGATGTCTCGGTCTTTCAATCCGGGCGAGGGGTCGATCGACTGTCCGAATACTCGCTGGGCTGCCGCGCTTGGATAAAGCGTATAGCCTCCTTGCCAAACCGTGGGATAGATGGTATTGAAATTGAGTTGATCCAGTCGATTTACAGCGTCAATGATGTTGTTGCGGGAGAACATAACGTCGCTGTCAATGTTAGTCAGCCAGACGCCGCGCAATTCGGTTGTTGGGGTTTGGGGCGGGGTTTGAGCCAAGAGACGGGGGGATAAAATCGCGGAGGAGGTAAGGGCGATCGCAAAAACAACTATTAAAGCCAGTATCCGCTGCCATTTGTGCAATTTAATCATCAATTTGTCGCAAATATGATTATTTTTAGACTGATATTTTACCGTATAATTAGCTTGTTAGGGTGCGTCAGCGAGGGTTATTTTATTAAAAGTCACTCGAACATTTCCTGACGCACCTACTATTTTTGATATTATTGGGGGTCAAGGATGGTACCCATAAATAATATTGTTCGTGTAGTATCGTCTTGAATGGCACAAAAGAATGGACGGTTTACATTCATTTCAAAAGGCAAACTTCTGATTAACTCGACGGAAGTCACTGCGGCTGCTTCTGTACCTTCTTCGTTCACTTCGACAAAGGTTTTGTGTTTTACTGAATCTACTGCTACGTTGACATCAGTCATCAGAGAAAACTCGGCTTTTGAGGGCTCAAAAAATCCTGCCATTCCCAAAGCTATGAGTGTGCTTTTGAGTTCAACTTTATACTCTATTGTGAAGCGGGGTATTTCAATTATACAATTTCTTTCTCTAAATTCTTGCATCCATTTATTCCAGTTTTCGGCTGTTAATTGCTGCGAGAAAGTTGCCAAATTGGTATTGGAGTTTGGCAAGAAAATATACATACTCAGAGCGCCTTTTTTGCCGTAAGGTAAACTGACTGCTTGAAAAGTGTCTGTTGCGTAGCACCGATAAAAGCCGCTCTGGGACATCATCGGATGCTGTTTGGAACTGCTGTCTGTTAAATAAAAAGTTTTGTTGGCAGTTTGAGATTTATCAAAAGGCGTTTGCCAGTTGCCTTTGAAATAGATGGCGTTAATCAAAAACAAGACTGGATCGAGGCTAATTTCCTCGACTATTTGAGCAATTTTTCCTTGAGTTTTTTGGCTTACCCACTTGTTAATGATGCTAGGAGCTTGCGGACTCGTAAAATCTATTTCGGTAAGATTAGCGTTGTAGTATTCTTGATTTATTTGCAGAAATTCTGGTTTTAAGGAGAAGCCTTGTTGCGCCCAAAGCGAGTTTGCTATTAATACTTGGACATTGGGGTCATTTTTTTGTAAACTGTTTTGCAAATTTTGATTGGCTGCGTTGATTTCTTGCGGAGTCATTCCCGTAAATTCGAGAACTTTTGTCATTTCTTGTTTGGTTTCTCCGCTGACTCCGTTGTATGTCATTGACAGTGCGAGGGCGACAGAAGTAGGGGAAATAAAGATATTTTGATTCGGCTGTTGTTTGCTTAGGGTGTTGAACAAGTTAAAACCAAATTTGGTATTAGCTGCAACAAGTCTGGCGTCTACATTTATCTGGTTGTTAGGGGGTGTCATGGCTACAATTTATGAGTGATTGGGATTTGCGAGGTTGATTGCGTTAATTTTTAGTGGCGGCACTAATACTGCGAAAATTGCTAATGTAATGATGGCGGCAGTAGCCAGCCTGGTTTTCTAAGACATAACTGTTATCTCTAGTTGTGGAGTTATCTTACTTTACTATTATGACTTACCTGTGTTAATTAATTTACTTTGACTGCTTTTATTGTGACCTAGATTTTTTGTTTGAGGCTGTATGGGATAATTTAACTGACTTTTAACGCTGGTGATGCTTCCCTAAATACGGTGTATAATGGTACTTGAGATTGTAGCAAAGGACTGGATCGTATTTTATGAAAATATAGTTGTAAGTTTATATGAATTTTTATTGTATGATTGCAGGGCAATAACATTGGCGATCGCCCAAGGAAAATAAAGTTAATAAATTCTAAATTTAATCAAAAAGTTACCCCGGACACTTAATTCTAACAAAGATTTAAGATATGACAAAGTAACAATCAAATAGTTATAAGATTGAAATTGTTTTTGAGTCACAATCTCTATGAATCCTGATTCTCTCCGCACCTTGGGTGTACCGCCGAATTCTTGGAAAGTTGATGCCAAAATTGCCGATATCACCCGCTCGCAACTTGACCCACAAATTGTTACTTTAGAAACAGAAACTAAAACCCTGCGTTTGGACTTAGCCAAAGCTGCAATGTTGGTGATAGATATGCAAAACGATTTCTGTCATCCCGACGGTTGGCTGGCGCATATTGGCGTAGATGTAACGCCCGCCCGAACTCCAATTAACCCTTTAAAAAATTTGCTGCCCAAATTGCGATCGCACGCAGTGCCAATTATTTGGATCAACTGGGGAAACCGCCCCGATTTGCTCAATATTAGTGCAGCTTCCCGTCACGTTTACAATCCCACAGGCGACGGCGTAGGTTTGGGAGATCCGCTGCCAAAAAACAACGCCCCTGTACTGATGGCAGGGAGTTGGGCAGCGCAGGTTGTCGATGAATTAAAACCCAAACCGGAGGATATTTGCGTTGATAAATATCGGATGAGCGGCTTTTGGGATACTCCTTTAGATAGTATCTTGCGGAACCTCGGCAGAACTACACTTTTCTTCGGAGGAGTAAACGCCGATCAGTGCGTCATGGCTACCCTGCAAGATGCTAATTTCCTCGGTTACGACTGTATTTTAGTCAAAGATTGTACAGCTACGACATCGCCAGATTATTGCTGGCAAGCGACTCTTTATAACGTTAAGCAATGTTTTGGTTTTGTGTCTGATTCTCAGGCTATGTTAGAAACAATTAAATAGCAGTCCTTAGTTCTTAGTCAGCAGTCATTAGTCACTAAGAATAAATTTTTGAGGCTAAGCTCGCAACTACTGGACTTACAGCTCAGCAACAAAGAAACCGGGTTTTTGCGGTTTTTGTCGCCTGTAACACATCTTCTCAGTAAAAACCCGGTTTCTCGCCGCCCATGCGTAAGTCCTAAACTAATGACTCTAGCTCGCTCGCTAATCATATCAGAAACATAACAACCGACAACTCACAATAAAAAAATGACAAACCAGTGTATGATTCCAGTGGTAAAGTCTCCGCAAGACTACCAAGCATTTCGCATCAGTCCGGGCGATACTAATAGATTAGCTATCGTCTTCGATCCGGTAACAGCTAATGTTTCATTAACTGTTTGTGTGGAGATTTTCGATGCGGGCGGAAAAACTCCTCCCAACCGCCATCAATTCGCAGTAGAAATGTTTTTTGTACTCAAAGGAAGAGGTCAAGCAACCTGCGATGGCAAAACAGTTAGTATTCAACCGGGAGATAGTTTGTTAGTGCCTCCAACGGGCACTCACGTAATTGAGAATACGGGCAGCGAACGTTTGTACGCTTTGTGCATCATGGTGCCGAATGAGGATTTTGTAGAACTAATTCGCAGCGGCACACCAGTCGAACTCGATGACGAAGATATGAGAGTTCTCGGGCGATCTGATGTACTCGTATCGTGCTAGTTTTGTATTAGGGACTTTAGTCCTTTAATCTCGTTCCTAGGTAGAGCGTTGGAACATATATTTAGATGCTCTACCTAGCTTCTCTTTTCCAGGTAAAATAATTTATGAGCGTTATTTTTCACATTACTCAAAGCCAACAATGGGAAGAAGCAAAACAGCTTAAATCCTATCGCGGTGATACCCTAGACTCTGAAGGATTTATCCACTGTTCGACTCTGCCGCAAGTTGTTAAATCTGCCAATAAGTTCTTTGTTGGTAAAAAAGGATTGCTGCTGCTGTTGATTGACTCGGAAAAAGTAGAATCTGAAATTAAATATGAATTGGCTGCGGGTGAAAATTACCCGCACATTTACGGGCCGCTGAATGTTGATGCTGTGTTGAAAGTTGTTGAATTTGAACCGGGTGCCGATGGCAAGTTTGAATTGCCGGAAGAATTAAGAGATATTGTTTAATCTTCTGATTTTCTGCCATTGTCAACTAACTTTTTAGGGCGTGGCTCAAAGCCCACCCTACGGGAAAGTTAAATTTTGTAGAACGGGCATCTTGCCCGTTCTAATTTCTGCAATATATCAATTTAAACTTACTAATTAACTAACTCTTTCGCCAATTTCAGCGCATCTTGGGGAGTAGCAATTCTCCCTTCCACCCGCGCTAATTGAATCTCCATCAACAATTGACCGATGCGCGGACTTCTGGGCAATTTCAAATATTCCATTAAATCATTGCCGGTAACTAACTGCGTGGGATGAGCAACAATATCATCAGCATCCAGATAGCGATTAATTAACAGTGAAATATTCTCAACCGCCACTCCCGCAGCCACGGCTAAAACCGCTAAAACTGGAAATACTATTCCCACATCCCGAAACAAAAAATACTGTTCTCGCAAAGACATTTCCGCAATAGGTTTTGCTTGCAATTGTGGCAAGTATTTCAAAAGCTCGATCGCACTTTTAATCTCCGCATTGCTGTACTTCAACCGCTGCAACTGGGTTTCAGCAATTGTCTGGTCGGAATCTGCCAACACAGCCAGCTTCGCGACAGCCAACAAAGGCGTTTTAATTGTATCTCGAATCTGACGCCCGAATTCCTTCCCTAATTCCGGGTAAATAGCCGCTAATTTGTCAGCAGATGCGTCAATTTTTGTCAAAATATCGAAACGGTCGATCGCACTTTCAAACCAAATCGAAAACAAACCATCTTCGCAACCGCGACAAATCCAAGGAACACCATCAGGATTGCTCAACAAATAACCTAATTCCGTCCGCACCCGTTCCACCGCTACCCGACTCAACAGCGGCGCTAATTCCCGAATCGCAGATTGAGTTTCAGCTTCGATCGCAAAACCCAACTGCGCCGCTTGGCGGTAAGCTCTTAATAACCTTAGCGGATCGTCCTCCAAATTTGACCGCGAAATCATCCGCAGCAAACCCAACCGCAAATCAGTTTGACCGTCCAAAGGATCGATGATTTCTCCGGTAAAAGGATTGCAGGCGATCGCATTTATCCGAAAATCCCGGCGCAACAAATCCCCCTCCAGACTCCCCCCTTCCGCCTGCGCCAAATCCACCGTACCGCCCGCAAACACCACCCGCGCAATTTGGCGTTCCGCATCCAACAAGACAAATCCACCTTTCGTGCGATCGGCAATTTTTCGAGCAGTCTTCACGGCCCGTGTTAGCATAACGAAATCCAAATCAAAATAGTGCGATCGCCTCCCCAGCAACGCATCCCGCACCGCACCGCCCACCAGATAAGCAGGCGGTGTCAGCAGTTCCAAATCAAACGGCCAAGTATCAGGAGATAATGAAGAGGGCAAATTAATCGGCATCGCAACAAAAATCTACTTTCCTTACAAACAATTAAACTCTTGCTACGCTAGATTAACAGAAAGCTCAATTTTCACCAATCTTTTTGAAATGCACAGAGGATATCAAGAATGTGTATTTGTATTAACTGCCACTATGTAGACCGCTGCTTCACCTACCACGCCGTAGAAGAACAGCACGAACAGCTTCACCTCACCGAAACACCCGATTTCGACCCCGTAGAACCGACAATCAACGTCAACATCCGCCCCCGCCAAGATGAAGTAGAAATGGAATGGGATGTTGTTGGCTGTCAGAGTTTCAAGCAAGAGACCGGCAAATGGGCAAAATTGCGGCCAGGCGAACTCGTCCCGACTTAAGTCATTAGTTAGTTGGCAGTTGGCAGTTGGCAGTTGTTAGTTGTTAGTTGTTAGTTGTTAGTTGTTAGTTGGTAGGGGCGGTGCCCCCGTGCCCGCCCTCTTAGTTGTTAGTTGTTAGTTGTTAGTTGTTAATAATTCACCAATAACCAATAACCAATAAGAACTAACCAATAACCAATAACCAATAACCAATAAGAACTAACCAATAACCAATAACCAACAACAGTCAACAATTAAAAATCTAAAATCTAAAATCTAAAATCCAATGTGCTATTGCTTAAACCCAACTTGTCAGAATCCGCAAAACCCAGGGGATGCAGAATTGTGCCAAAGTTGCGGGTCAAAATTGTTGTTAACTATTGACGCAGAAACACCATCAGCATCTCGCTACCGAACCATAAAGCCGATCGGGCAAGGAGGCTTTGGCAGAACATTTCTAGCAGTTGATGAAACAAAACCCCTGATTTTTTCGCAGTGCGTAATCAAGCAATTTTTGCAGCAAAATACCGCCGCCGAAAAAGCAGCTCAATTATTTCACCAAGAAGCAGCCCAGCTAGAAACCTTGGGAAAACATCCCCAGATTCCAGAATTAATCGCGCATTTTGAACAAGACGGGAGACAGTATTTAGTACAAGAATTTATCGACGGAAAAAACCTAGCCAGAGAATTAGAACAAAAAGGAGCATTCACCGAAACTCAAATTCGGCAAATCCTCAACGATTTATTGCCCGTGCTCCACTTCGTCCACAAATCCAAAGTTATTCACCGCGATATCAAACCAGAAAATATCATTCGCCGCCGGCTATCTCCAACTCCTTTACCCGCCTTAGAAACTTCCTATCAACCCTCTCCTTTCCAAAAAGATATCGTTTTAGTAGACTTTGGTGCAGCTAAGAAAGTAACAGCAACCGGGTTGCCGCAAACTGGTACAATCATCGGCAGTGCTGCTTATACAGCCCCAGAACAATTGATGGGGAAAGCAGTTTTTGCCAGCGATATCTACAGTTTGGGCGTTACTTGCATTCACTTGCTGACTGAAATTCCTCCCTTCGATTTGTTCGACAGTACAGAGGATTCTTGGGCTTGGCGAAATTATTTGAAAACCGCTGTTAGCGATGATTTCGGCCGCATCCTCGACACCATGCTTCAAAGTGCCACCAACCGGCGCTACAGTTCAGCATCAGCAGTCATCCGGCACTTGAACCCCAAACCAGTGTATTTAGATGCACAGCCGGTGCTAGACGCGCCGGAAACGCCCGCAGAACGGGTGGTTACACCTGCGCCCGGTGTCTCGCTTTTCACTCGCCAACAGCAAGCCGAAATTCAGCAAGCTTTACAAGAGGATCTCGCCCCGTACAATGTTACAATCCAAGTCAGTCAAGCCAAGCAACAGCTCAATATCGTCATCAACAGAACCGAAGACAACCCCGTTTACTATCCGCACTTATCTCAAATAATTGCCACCAGACTCACAGATTTGCAGTTAAATAAAGTCGCAGCCGTGAAGCTGTTGGGAAGAGTCAACAATTCTCGCCGCCCCGAGTGGAAGCAAATATTACAAATCGATCCCAAGATTAAATTGAGAAACAAACTCGTGCGGCTGCAACACAATCAATTACTCAAGAAAATCGCCCCTGTTGCTACCCAAGAATTTTGGCTGCCGAAGTTGAAAACTCAGGATTTTTGGATAGATGCGCTAATGTTTGCTTTAGTTTGGTTTATCTTTGGCTCTCAAATAGTCATTTTTAATTCTTGGTTTGCGCTAATAGTTACGTCGGGTTTTATGACGGTGAAGCATCAAGTTTCCCAACACAAAGAATTTGCTAATAAAAATTTATTTGCAAGTTTAGTAGTGCTGTTTTTGATGACTGGGGGGATGGGGAATTCCAGGATTTTAAATACGGGAATATTTGGCATTCTTTTGGGTTGCTTAGTTGTGGCTTTGCCGCTGTTTTTTGTTAAGGAAAATTATCAGTAATCGTGAATAGCAATCCCCAAGACGGAACATCTGTTAAAAAATACGGCTTAGCCCTGCACACAGCTAGTCGCGAGCTCGGTTTAGCCATCAGCAATTTTGCCGGGGATTCTCGCTGCCAAACTTGGAATTTGGATCGCGATTTAGCCACTCATTTGCATCAGTATTTAGTCGAGTTTATTGGGCCGCAAACTTGGGCGGATTTGGCTTTTATTGCGGTGGCGAAGGGGCCCGGAGGTTTCACGGGGACTCGGATGGGTATGGTGACGGCGCGGACTTTGGCTCAACAGTTGGATATTCCGGTTTTTGCGGTTTCAACTTTGGCGGCTGTGGCTTGGGCGGCACCCCCCCAACCCCCCCTTGCTAAGGGGGGGCTTTTGAATACGGAACCTCCCCTTGCTAAGGGGGGGCTTTTGAATACGGAACCCCCCCAACCTTCCGTTGCTAAGGGGGGGCTTTTGAATACGGAACCCCCCCAACCCCCCCTTGCTAAGGGGGGGCTTTTGAGAGAGGATATTGCGCTGCAAATGCCTGCACAGCGGGGACAATTGTTTGGGGCGGTTTATTCAGTTAACAAAGATTCTGGTTTAACTGAGTTGTTTCCTGATACGGTGATGACTCCTGAATCTTGGCAGGAAAAGTTGGATAATTGGGGGAATTCTTATCAGTTAATTGAAGTTGGTAGCGAGTTGGGATGGTCGGTTTCTAGTGTGTTGGAATTGGCTTATTTGGAGTGGCAAATGGGAAGTCGTCCTGATTGGTCGGATGCTTTGCCTTTTTACGGTCAACATCCGGTTAAGGGACACTGAATATTGGGAATAGGGAATTGGTAATTGGTAATTGGTAAGTTGTTTATTTAAGGGCTATACAAACTTCGAGGCAAAAAGTTAATGTTAGCGGGTCTGGGTTTTCGCTTCGCAATCGATCGATCTCAGCTCGATCGCAGCCGCGAGATTCCATAAAATCGAGCATCCAGTTCGTTATTGTCGCGAGATCGATGTATTTTGCTCCGAGGCATACGGGGCAAATTTCTGGGCTGACTGTACCTGTGCCGCCGCATTCGGGGCAATCCCAGTGGCTGGTTACGGGATCGGGGGTAGTTAGGATGTTGTTCATGCTGGGAAAAAGTACGCGCGGCGTAGCGATCCCGCAGGGAATCGCACTACTCGTTCACTCTAGCAAAAATGCCGATCGCCCTGACTTCTTCCTGCTTTAACACTAAGCAGGCTAGCGACTAAAATTGAAAAAAATACAAAAGGGGTGGCTATGTTCGATCGCACTCAATGGTTTTTGGCTGGTATGTCGATCGCACTTTCGGTTCAATTAAGTCAGCCAGTGGCAGCAGCCGTGCCCGTTGGTAAAGCCGTACAAACAGCACAAACTAACAGTAGCGACGCTGCCCAAAAAGTATATGAAGAAGCAGAGAAACTCTACCAACAAGGAACGCCGGAAGCTTTAAGAGGTGCGATCATCAAATATGAAGAAGCATTAAAACTGTATCGAGCAGTAGGCGAGCGCAGTGGGGAAGCTCGCACCCTCATCAGCATCGGCATTGTCTACTCAGATTTGGGAGAAAAACAGAAAGCGCTAGAGTATTACAACCAGTCACTGCTCCCGAGTCGGGCAGTAGGCGATCGCGGCGGGGAAGCCTTCACCCTCTTCAGCATCGGCCTAGCCTACTCAGCCTTGGGAGAAAAACAGAAGGCGCTAGAGTATTACAGCCAGTCCCTTCCCCTGTTTCGGGCAGTAGGCGATCGCAGTGGGGAAGCTCGCACCCTCATCGGCATCGGCAATGTCTACTCAGATTTGGGAGAAAAACAGAAAGCGCTAGAGTATTACAACCAGTCACTGCTCCTGAGTCGGGCAGTAGGTGATCGCAGCGGAGAAGTTCTCACCCTCAACAACATCGGCACTGTCTACTCAGATTTGGGAGAAAAACAGAAAGCGCTAGAGTATTGTAACCAAACCCTTCCCCTGTATCGAGCAGTAGGTGATCGTGGTGGGGAAGCTGACTCCCTCAGCAATATCGGCCAAGTCTACTTAGATTTGGGAGAAAAACAGAAAGCGCTAGAGTATTTGAATCAGTCGCTTCCCCTGTTTCGGGCAACAGGCGATCGCAGCGGGGAAGCTCGCATTCTCATTAGACTCGGCGATTTCTACTTTAAATTGGGAGAAAAACAGAAAGCGCTAAAGTATTTGAATCAGTCGCTTCCCCTGTTTCGGGCAACAGGCGATCACAGCGGGGAAGCTCGCATCCTCCTCGGCATCGGTCGTGTCTACTCAGAGTTGGGAGAAAAACAGAAAGCGCTAAAGTATTTGAATCAGTCGCTGCTCTTGAGTCGGGCAACAGGCGATCGCTCTTGGGAAGCTCTCACCTTTTACCACATGGCTTATGTCAAACGCGACCAAAATAATCTTCGCGAGGCCCTCAAAGATATTGAAAATTCTCTCAAAATCATCGAAAACCTCCGCACCAAAATAGCCAGCCCAGAACTCCGCAGCTCATACTTTGCCACCGTCCAGGACTACTACGAATTCTACATCGATTTGTTAATGCAACTGCATAAAACTAATCCTAAATCTGGTTATGATACCAGAGCCTTAGAAGCCAGCGAACGTTCGAGGGCCCGCAGTCTCCTCGAACTTCTCTTTGAAAGTAACGTCAACATTCGCGAAGGCATTTCCCCCAATTTACTGCAACAAGAAAAGAGGTTGCAACAGCAACTCGATGCCATTGAAAAGCAGCGCATCGAAGCAGTCAGCAGCCCCAATCCCAATCAAACTAAAATCGCTGAAATCGACAAACAGCGCCTCGCACTTTTGGAACAATATGAGCAAATTCAAACCCAGATTCGTACCGCCAGCCCCCGCTACGCAGCCCTCACCCAACCCCAACCTTTAACGCTGCCAGAAATTCAAAAACAGATTCTCGATGAAAACACGATTTTATTGCAGTATTCCCTCGGCTCATACCGCAGTTACTTGTGGGTGGTGACATCAACGGGGCTAACTAGCTATGAATTACCAAAACAGGCTGATATTGAAACAGCAGCCCGCAATTTTCGAGACGCAATAACTAGCCCAATCCAGAGAAATATTCCTCAACAAGTTGCCGAAGCGAGTGCTAATCTAGGCAAATTAATTTTACAGCCTGCAGCAGCCCAATTAAGAAATAAACGCTTATTAATTGTTCCCGACGGCGTGCTGCACTATACCCCCTTTCCCGCATTAACTATTTCCAAAAGCCAGGGACAAAATACCAATGTTCCCTTAATTGCTAAACATGAAATTATTACCCTGCCTTCCGCCTCAAGTCTCGCCATTCTCAGGAAAAATTATGGAGATAGAAAACCGCCCAGCCAAACTTTAGCAATTTTAGCAGATCCTGTTTTTAGCCCAGACGATGAAAGAGTCAAAGGGCAACTTACCCCAGTAACAACAGAAAAATTAGAAGCAAACAACCTCGGTTTAAATCGCTCGCTTCGTGCTTCCGATATAGCATGGCCGCCCAAACGCCTACCCTTTACCCGCCAAGAAGCCCAAACAATATCCAGCTTATTTCCCTCAGATTCTAGCCGTCAAATATTTGATTTTGATGCCAGTCGCACTACTGCTACCGATGGAAATTTAGTCAATTATCAAATCATTCACTTAGCCACCCACGGCCTTGCCAACAGCAAAAATCCCGAACTATCAGGAATTGTGATGTCGATGGTAGATGACAAGGGCAATCTTGTCAATGGTTTTTTGCGCCTCACGGATATTTTCAACTTGAAACTGGCGGCAAGTTTAGTGGTTTTAAGTGCTTGCCAATCGGGCATGGGACAGAATGTTAAAGGCGAAGGAATGGTGGGATTGACGAGGGGTTTTATGTATGCGGGGGCGCAGCGGGTGGCGGTGAGTTTGTGGAGTGTGGATGATGAAGGAACTGCTGTGTTAATGCAAAAGTTTTATCAAAAAATGGTGCAACAAAAGTTAGCGCCTGCGGCAGCTTTGAGGGCGGCGCAGATTGAAATGATGCAGCAGGAAAAATGGAAATCTCCCTATTATTGGGCTGCTTTTACCCTTCAGGGCGAGTGGAAATGATATAATAATTAAAGGTTCTCAGAGGTAAACCCCATGAAAATTACTCTCAAGCCTGAGCAGCAAAAATTCATAGAAGCACAAGTTACAAGTGGCAGATATCCTTCGGCGGAGGAGGTAATCGCAGCGGCATTAGAACTCCTAGCCGATAGCAGTGAGCCGACAGAGAGCAACAGCTATAGCGATCGCAAATCATTCATAAATCGATAGAGAATTCGAGCGAGCAGCAGTTCAATTCAGTGTTGGTTCAAAAA
>NZ_JAUBQM010000186.1:0-2124 GCF_036701245.1 Microcoleus sp. Pol14D4 | reverse complement strand
AAAGGTTTCATCCTATTTTACCTTTTTTGGTCTACCCCCTTGACAATTTGCACTTTTTCTTAACTTGTCACAAATGGTTGACAAGGAACTGTAAGTCTGCAATCGTGAGTAACTAAGGAAGATTGATGCGCGGTTGACGAGCACTTGCAATGCTAGCCAAACCACGACTTCCCCAAACAGTTCGTCTACAACGTTTGGAGCCTATAAATTATGCCACTTTCAGCCGATTGTCCTAACGGACGATCGCAACTCT
Organism: Microcoleus sp. Pol14D4; assembly: GCF_036701245.1. Lineage (NCBI taxonomy): Bacteria > Bacillati > Cyanobacteriota > Cyanophyceae > Oscillatoriales > Microcoleaceae > Microcoleus > Microcoleus sp. Pol14D4. The sequence goes on along the minus strand of NZ_JAUBQM010000186.1, from coordinate 1,871 downwards.
TTACGTTTAAGGCGAAAGAGACAGTTGTTGTCGATCGCCTTACCCTTGAGCACATCCTTTTCCTTTTAAGGAACTCTAGGGCAACTTGTGAGTATCTTTCTGGCAACAGTATTTTTGTGGTGGCAACCAAGACTTACCTTGCTAGCCTAGACAGCGGCGAATCCCGCAAAGCAATTAATCTGCTCGATATCTGGGAACAGACTGCCCCAGAAGCGCTTGAGGAACTCGATGATTCCTTAGATAAAGCTTTGCAGTCGGTTGAGTTCATTTTGGCCGCTGCGGCTGGGGGCAAGAATGACTAAGCCTGCTGCCAGTTGCCGCCGTATTGACCGGCTCAAGGCGATCGCTTTCAACTGCGGATTCACCAACGAAGACGCCAGACAGTTCGGCAAACTCAGCAAAACTGCTACATGGGAAGCACTGCTAGAACTCTACCTCGTTGACGGTGAATCGCTAGACAGACTGCTAGACACGGCAATAGACACTGTAGACACAACACCGGAACCGCTTGAGCCACAAGGCGTAGACACTGTAGACACCCTTGATTGGACTAACGACGGTTCATTCCCTGTGTGCGGTTTCACCCGCCAGAATTCCACCAGCTTTTTAGACTGGGTTGACTTCTCTCAACTCATCGCACTTGTACTCGCATCGGCGGGAGTGTTTGTGCTGGCAATGTCTATGTGGCGACAAATCAATCCCTTGAATTTATTTCCCTCCCCAGTTCGCATCAACATTCAAATCGGGACAAAATTATGAGCTTACAACTGCACCTTTTTGGCGGCAATTCTGATGCTGGAAAACTGACTGCCAGCAACGACGGCGGACACGCTATTGACAAATCAAAAGTTTTGGCAAGCACTGATGCAAGCGTCATCACACCGCTAAATCCTGGTAACTTTGACTCAGTTCGTAGTGTTCCCGTAGTTCCCTCCCCGCGCTATTTCACGAAGGAAGAAGCGGACGCAATGAAGGATTTGGCAAAGGAGAAAACAGACGGTGCACGGCAGTCTAAACGCGCTTACAAAGCACTAGGAAAAATTGAAGTTGCAGACAAAACAGTTCATAAAGAACACCGAAAATATGAGGGTGTTGTGGCTGATAATGAACTGGGTAAAAAGCGCTCAGACACTCGACTAGCTAAGCACTTGCACAGTTTGCGTCCCGGCTATGCCCGACTGAGTTTAGGGATTGACAAGGCTGACAGCGATGCCAGAACTCGGATTGATGCAATCAAAGCCAAGCTCACCGGAGGCGCAAGCTAATGGAATATACAGCAGATTCCACGCAAATAGAGTACACCTTAATCCCAAACACTTACCAAAATGGTTGACAAACCCTTGCAACCGTACTCCATAAACCTGGAAATTGCTGTATGTGGATTGCTGGCAACAAAAAAGAAGTGAAGAAATTGGTAGAATCTTTACGAGCTAACGGGTTCACCTTCGAGCCTGCCCACTATGAGGAAATAAGCAAGTCCCCTTTTGGGCGCAACCGATGCTCCTATACCTTGGAGAATTTTCGTCCCCCCGTCGTACCAACTCCACAGCCTCGCCCGTGGGATGCAGTGCTAGGAGGTAAGAAATAATGAAAGCGATGTATCTGGCAAACTACTTCGTTGCCGGATGCGTCGCTTTCTCCCTTTTGGGATGGATAGCGAGTCTGCATCCAATGGCAATGAAAGCCGTCTTATTTCTGTTAGCAGCTATTGCGATTGCTTGGGGGTTGAGTTGGTTGCTTGACTACTCCCTGAGTAAATTACTCAAGATTTCAGTGGCTGACTTACAGGCAGTTTTAAGTAGCTAGACAAAATTAATTACATAGTTTTCTCCAAATTCTTTCAGGATTTTTTCCACAGATGTAACAAAAGT
>NZ_JAUBQM010000185.1:0-2190 GCF_036701245.1 Microcoleus sp. Pol14D4 | reverse complement strand
ATTAATAATTTATAACTCTGCAATTATACATTGTTGGGCCAATTTTAGCAATCTTTTCTTATCATTCAACACTTCTGTTCACCGTCACCAGTATTTATTACTAGCGATATGCCAGGTTTAGAAAAAGTAGTTTTAGTTTTACACAAATTCATGGAAAGTAATGCAGAAGGTAGTTATGTAGTATACTCAACCGATCGATCTATCCGAATAGAAGGAAGTGTTGGAGGCTCTGTCACAGCAGGTAATATTGGAGGCAGTTCCTCCAGTCAAGTTCGAGGAGATGTCTCTCGAAATGACTAAAAATAAAAGTGTCACCCAAAAATAAATCAAATTAGGAGGGAATAATGGAAGATAAACAAGGTATTAAGATCGGAGGAAGTGTTGGAGGTCCTGTTACGGCAGGTAAGGTTGAAGGGGCTTCATCAAGTTATGTTGGAGGAAATGTCTCATTCGCTATAAACGAGTTACCTTCATCCTCTGAACCTGATAAACCCGGAATCAAAGAGTTACTCACCCAACTCGAAGCAGAAATTAAAACAGACCCAAATTTAAGTGAAGAGGACAGGGAGGATGCTTTAGAACAAGTAAAAGAGTTAGCTGAAGCTGCTCAAAATCCTAATGATGCAGAAATGAAGAATAAAGCCAAAAAGGCAGATCGGATTCTCGGACGAATTATCTCCGCTGTACCACAAGCCACAAAACTCTTAGAATTCTGTAATAACCTACTGCCATTGATTACTAAAGTGTTTGGGTTTTAGTAAGCGCTCGCCTTTCAGCAAACACGCCTAAGAGGATGTTTAAAAAGGGGGGTATGAGGTAAAAAAACTTTCAGGGTATAAGCTGAAGATACTTAGTCACAGCACCCTGAAAGAGATACAGCATATTCCACGCAAATAGAGTACACCTTAATCCCAAACACTTACCAAAATGGTTGACAAACCCTTGCAACCGTACTCCATAAACCTGGAAATTGCTGTATGAGTAAAGCATACTCTAGTAACTTGACCCAATGGCAATGGGAATTAATCGAATCACTGATTCCAGCAGCGAAACCAGGAGGTCGAAACCGAGAGGTAGAGATCAGGTCGGTGCTAAATGCGATCTTTTATGTGTTGACACAAGGCTGCACATGGAGAAACATACCAGGAGACTTCCCGGCATGGCAAACAGTGTATACCTACTTTCGGAATTGGAGAAAAGATGGAACCTGGGTCGCAATTCACGAGCGGTTAAGGGATTGGGTCAGAAGTGAACAAGATCGAAGCCCAGATCCAAGTGAAGCCATCATCGATAGTCAGAGCGTGAAGACAGCCGCAATGGTCAATCAATCAGTGGGTTATGATGCAGGGAAGAAAATTAAAGGGCGTAAAAGATTTGTGACAGTAGATACATTAGGCTTAATCCTGTCAGTATTTGTCACCGCAGCTAGTCAGACAGAACGAGATGGCGGTAAGATTGCGCTCCAGAGACTCAAGGAGAAAGGTACTCGAGTTGCCAGATTACATACTATTTGGGTCGATGGTGGATTTACTGGTGACTCATTTATGATGTGGGTAATGGATCTGTGTCACTGGGTTGTTCAGGTGGTTCTGAGGCCGCAAGAACACAAGGGATTTGTACTGTTACCAAAACGTTGGGTGGTGGAACGCACATGACGGCTGGCTATCTTGGTGCCGTCGATTGAGTCGAGATCATGAAGGTTTAACAGAGACTTCGGAAACTTGGATTTATATTTCGATGATCCGGATCATGGTTCGTCGTTTAGCATAATTTCATACCTCTCTCTGACTTTTCAAACACCCTCTAATAATTACGATCGCACTTCTTCTCCTCTCATTTGTTAACAGCACTGTTTTACGGATGGGTGAACAGGTTTGTGAAGTGCGATTTAACTCAATCCAGGAACATCCTCCTACAAAGCAGAGATTGGATACTGAAAATTCATCCTAGCCAACTCCAGAAATTCCCCCTCGCTATAGAAAGAAAAACCCCAACTTCCTGCCACATCGCGACGGTAGCAATCCACATTCATCCCTTATTGACCGATTAATACCTATTCTTGTATAGTTGATAGCGATCGATCAATCCGCAAATTTATCTCCTCTGTCAGACAGGGAGCATCCCACTTTTTGACTAAGCAGAAACACCTAGCTTGATGTCATTATTTAAATACGCACATCTCAGTCTTAA